>NZ_CALRZC010000015.1:0-70528 GCF_943372545.1 Variovorax sp. YR752
GTAGACCGCATCGGGCTTGCTCGCCGCGATCTCGGTCAGTAGCGCCTGGAACTCGACGTTGGGGAAGGGCAGCGACAGCTCCTTGACCACCTTGCCGCCGGACTTCTCGAAGGCCTCCTTGAAGCCCTTGACCGACTCGTCGCCGGCGGCGTACTTCCAGGTGATGGTGACGACGTTCTTGTGGCCCTTCTTGGCCACCACCTCGCCCATCGCGTAGCCCGGCTGCCAGTTGCTGAAGCTGGAGCGGAAGATGTTCGGCGCGCACATCGGGCCGGTCACCGCGTCGGCGCCGGCGTTGGGCACCAGCAGCAGCGTGCCGGTGTCCTTGGCGACCTTGGCCATCGCCATCGCCACGCCCGAGTGCACCGTGCCGACCAGCACGTCGACGTTGTCGCGCTTGATCAGCTTGTTGACGTTGTCGGTGGCCTTGGCCGGATCGCTCTCGTCGTCGATCTTGACGAACTCGATCTCGCGGCCGCCGAGCTTGCCGCCCTGTTCCGCCACGTGCAGGCGGAAGCCGTTCTCGATGGCGGTGCCGAGTGCGGCGAAGGTGCCGGTGGCCGGCAGCATCAGGCCGACCTTGAGCTTGGCCTGTTGCGCCTGGGCAGCGGAAGCGGCAACGAGTGCGGCGGCGAGGGTGATGAGCTTGAGCTTCATGGGTGTTTGTCTCCGGTGAGTCACGAACGTACTTGCGAACGAATGAATCGGGTGGCGGCGGCGATCACTGCCTGGGGCTGGTCCTTGTGTGGCGAGTGGCCGCAATCCGGCAGTTCCAGCAGTTCGGTCTGCGGCACACGCCGTGCGATGCCGCGGATCTGCTCCAGCGTGCCGTACTCGTCGTCCAGTCCTTGAACGGCGAGCAGCGGGCAGGTGATGGCGGCGATCTCCTGCTCGATCGACCACTGGCGGAACGGCGGATGCAGCCAGATGCGGTTCCATCCGTAGAAGGCCGAGTCGGGGTCGTCGTGGTACTTCGCCAGGCGCTGCTTCAGGTCGGTGGTCTCGTAGGCGGTCTTCGCCTTGGCGATGCTCGCCACCGACAAGTCCTCGACCAGGATGTGCGGCGCCAGCACGATGGCGCCCGCTACGCTTTCGCGCAGCTTCGCGGCGTAGAGCAGCGTGATCGAGGCGCCATCGCTATGGCCGAACAGCCAGGGCTTGTCGTGCGTCGCGTCGATGTCGAGTGCGGTCAGCAACGCCGGCAGCACCTCGTGTGCCTGGCGGTGCATGAAGTCCAGGTCCCAGGCCTCCTCGGGTGCACGCGGCGTCGAGCGGCCGTAGCCGGGGCGCGAGTAGACGAGGCCGCGCACGCCGGCGGCGTCGCAGAAAGCTGTCGGGAAGTCGCGCCACATCGCCAGCGAGCCCAGGCCTTCGTGCAGGAAGACGACCAGCGGCGCCGCCTTGCGCTCCGGCGCAATGAAGGCGTGCTCGATGCGGACCCTGCGGCCGCGCCAGTCGATCTCGACGAACGACGAGCTCACTGCGCACCCTTCTCCATGTCACGCAGCTTGAAGCGCTGGATCTTGCCGGTGGCCGTCTTCGGCAGGTCGCTGACGAAGACGATCTGGCGCGGGTACTTGTAGGGTGCGAGCTTGTCCTTGACGAAGGCCTTCAGTTCGGCGTCGGTCGCGCTGGCGCCTTGCTTGAGCACGACGAAGGCCTTGGTCTTGGTCAGGCCCTCCGCATCGGGCACACCGATCACCGCCGCTTCCAGCACCGCCGGGTGCTGCACCAGCGTCGCCTCGACCTCGAAGGGCGAGACGTAGATGCCGCTGACCTTGAGCATGTCGTCGCTGCGCCCGCCGTAGGTGTAGCTGCCGTCGGCGTTGCGGATGGACTTGTCGCCGCTCTTGGTCCAGCCACCCTGGAAGGTGTCGCGCGTCTTCTGGCGGTTGCCCCAGTACATCATCGCCGCCGAGGGGCCGTGGATGTAGAGGTCGCCCGGCTCGCCGTCGGGCACGGCACCGCCGTCGTCGCCGCGCAGTTCGATCTGGTAGCCCGGCACCGGCCAGCCGGTGGTGCCGTAGCGCACCTTGTCGGGCCGGTTGGAGATGAAGATATGCAGCATCTCGGTGGAGCCGATGCCGTCGACGATGTCGGTTCCGAAATGCGCCTTGAAGCGCTCGCCGAGTTCGGCGGGAAGTGCCTCGCCGGCCGAGGAAACGAGGCGCAGCGCCACGTCGCCCTTCTTCGGCAGGTTCGGAGACGCCAGCATGCCGGCGAAGCCGGTCGGCGCGCCGTAGAACACGGTCGGCTTGGTGTTCGCGATGCCGCCGGTCCAGCGCTTGAAGGTGGCGTCGGGTGTCGGCCGTTCGGCCATCAGGATCGTCGTCGCGCCGACGCTCATCGGGAAGCTCAGCGCGTTGCCCAGGCCATAGGCGAAGAACAGCTTGGCGGCGGAGAAGCAGACGTCGCGCTCGGTCAAGCCGAGCACGCCCTTGCCGTACAGCTCGCAGGTCCAGTAGGGGTTGGCGTGGGAGTGCACCGTTCCCTTGGGGCGGCCGGTGGAGCCCGACGAGTAGAGCCAGAAGCCCGGGTCGTCCGGGCCGGTGCCGGCCGGCTTGGCCTGCGGCGACTGCGCGGCGAGGAAGGCCTCGAACTCCACCTCGGCCGGGTGCAAGGGTGCGACGGGCCGCGAGACGATGACCTTCTGCACCTCGTGGTCCGACTTGATCAGCGCGCTGGTCAGCGCCGGCAGCAGCGCGCCCGACACCAGCACCGCCTGCGCGCGGCTGTGCTCGAGCATGTAGGCGTAGTCGTCGGCGGTCAGCAGGGTGTTGACGGCCACCGGCACCACGCCGGCATACATCGCGCCGAGGAAGCTGACCGGCCAGTCGTTGCCGTCCTGCATCAGCAGCAGCACGCGTTCTTCTCGCTTGAGGCCGAGCCCGCGCAGGCCAGCGGCGAGGCGCTTCACACGTTCGGCGAGATCGCCGTAGCTGAGCGTGCCGGCGTCGTCGATGAAGGCGGCCTTGGCCGCTCGCTCGGCGTTGACCGCCAGCAGGTGCTGCGCGAAGTTGAAGCGCTCAGGGGGGGCGGCAACGTCGGCGATGTCGGTCTGGGTCATCTTTGTCTCCTCAGGCCAGATGGGCCAGGGTGTCGGTGCTCGCCTGGACGGCGGCGCGCCGGTGATAGAAGCTCAACGCACGCAGTCCGCCGAGCTCTTCGCCGCCGCCCGCGCGGCCGGGGCCGCCGTGCAGCGACTGCGGCATCACGTTGCCGTGGCCGGTGTGCAGTGCAGCGACGTCCGGGCTGATCACGTGCACTCGGCCGTGCAGCGGTGCGAGCTCGATTGCGGCGTCAGCCAGTGCCTTGGAATCGCTGCCGTACAGCGACGCGACCAGCGAACCCTGACCGCGTGCGATCAGCTGCAGCGCATGGTTGCGGTCGCGATAGGGCACGAGCGTGGCCACGGGGCCGAACACCTCGGTGTCGTGGATGCGGTCGCTGGCATCGCTGCCGGCGGCGTGGCGGGTGCCCAGCAGCGTCGGGCCGACGCAGCAGGCCACGGCCGGGTCGACATCGACCAGCGCGTGCTTGGCTCCGTCGTGCAGCGTCTCGGCCTGGGCCTGCAGATGGACCAGGCCCTCGCGCACCGCGTTCAGCTGCGCGTGGCTCACCAGCGCGCCCATGCGCACGCTCTCGTTGCGCGGGTTGCCGACCGTGGTCTTGGCCAGGCGCGCCGAGATCGCCTCGGCAGCTTGCGCGTACAGCACTTCGGGCACGAAGACACGCCGGATCGCGGTGCACTTCTGGCCCGACTTCTGCGTCATCTCGCGCGCCACTTCCTTGGCCAGCAGCTCGAAGGCCTCGCTGCCCGGCGCCTCGCCTTCGAGCAGCAGCGCGCTGTTGACGCTGTCGGCCTCGATGTTCACGCGCACCGAGCGCTGCGTGACCGCGGTATGCGAGCGGATCAGCGCGGCCGTCTCGGCCGAGCCGGTGAAGGAGACCACGTCGAAGGGCTCGAGCGCATCCATCAGCCCGGCCGAGCTGCCGCAGACCACCGACAGCGCGCCCGCCGGCAGCACACCGGCATTGACCACGTCCTGCACCATGCGCTGCGTCAGCCAGGCGGTGGCGGTGGCCGGCTTGATGACCACCGGCACACCCGACAGCAGGGCCGGCGCGGCCTTCTCCCACAGGCCCCAGCTCGGGAAGTTGAAGGCGTTGATGAAGAGGGCCAGGCCGCGCGAGGGCACCAGCACATGCTGGCTCTGGAACAGCGGGTCCTTGGCCAGGCGCGCAGGTTCGCCGTCGAGCAGGAAGCGGCGGTCGCCCAGGCCGTCGCCCAGCTTGGCGTAGGTCGAGAGTGTGTAGATGCCGCCGTCGATGTCCACCGCCGAGTCGTTCTTCACCGTGCCGCTGTTGGCGGTGGCGATGGCGTAGTAGTCATCGCGCTTCGCTTGCAGCACCTTCACTGCAGCAGCCAGCATCGCGGCGCGTTCGCGGTAAGTCATCGCGCGCAGCGCGGCCCCGCCGGTCTGGCGCGCGAAGGCGAAGCCGGCGCGCAGATCCATGCCAGTGGCATCCACACGCGCGACCTCGGTGCCGAGCACCGGATCGAACAGCGCCGTGCCGGCGCCGCTGCCGGAAGTCCAGCGGCCGCCGAGGTAGTTCTGCAGAAGTTCGCTCATGGGGAGGGTCACTTGGTGAATTCGATCGCGCCTTGCGGCAGCAGATAGAGCACCAGGGCGCGGCCCTGGCGCACGGTCGGGCGATGCGCGCTGCCCGGCGGCATGACCACCCAGCCGGCGGGGCGGCCGTCGAAGGTGGCGTCGCCCTCCAGCGGCATGTGCAGGTCGATCTCGCCGTTCGGATGAACATGGTGCGGGCCGGCGATGTCGGTCATGTCGACCACGTCGACCGAGAAGCCGTGCAAGTCCTCGGCCGGCTTGAAGATGCGGCCGTACTTGATGCCGCCGCCTTCACGGTTGCATAGCCAGCCTTCGGCCGCGCCAGCTTCACAACTGGCTTTGAGCGACTGGAACGTGGCGCTGCCGGCGCCGTGCTCGCGGTTCAGCCAGGCGTCGAGATCGGCGTCGATGGCGCGGCCGGCGAGTTGCGCGGTCAACGCGGCGATCTGTGCGCGGAACTTGTCGGGGGTCATGGTCCAGTCTCCAGGGGCCGCATCCGCCTTGCCTTGGCGAAGGGGATGCAGTATTGTGCTTGCAGGCACTCTAGAGCGCGAAGAACACCATGTCAAGCACTATATTGCAGGCCCCGGGGAATCCCCAGGGCGAGATCGCGCCCGGCGAGGAGGGCGAGGAGGCGAAGAACCCGTTCCTGGTGGCACTCGGTGAGCGCACCCGGGCCCTGCGCTCCCGCCGCGGGATGACGCGCAAGGCGCTGGCCGTGGCGGCGGACGTCTCCGAACGCCACCTGGCCAACCTGGAGTACGGTGTCGGCAACGCCTCCATCCTCGTGCTGCTCGACGTCGCCCGTGCGCTGCAATGCTCATTGGCAGAGCTTCTTGGCGATGTGAGCACAAGCACACCTGAGTGGCTGATGCTGCGCGAACTGCTCGAGGGCCGTGACGAGGAGACGCTGCACCGGGTGCGCGTGGCCGTCGGCGAAATGCTCGGCACCGGTGGCGCCAACGCCAGCCACGGGCGCAAGCGCAGTCCGCAGGTGGCGTTGATCGGCCTGCGCGGCGCCGGCAAGTCGACGCTCGGCGCCATGCTGGCCGAAGACCTGGGCTTCCCGTTCGTCGAACTCAGCCGCGAGATCGAGAAGTTCGCCGGCTGCAGCATCAGCGAGATCCAGGCGCTCTACGGCCAGAACGCCTACCGGCGCTACGAGCGCCGCGCGCTGGAGGAATCGATCCAGATCTATCCCGAAGCGGTGATCGCCACACCCGGCGGCATCGTCTCCGATCCGGCCAACTTCAATCTGCTGCTGCAGCACTGCACCACGGTCTGGCTGCAGGCCGATGCTGAAGACCACATGAAGCGGGTACTCGCTCAAGGCGACACACGCCCGATGGCCGCCAGCCGCGAGGCGATGGAGGACCTGAAGTCCATCCTGGCCGGCCGCGCCGCCTTCTATTCGAAGGCGGAGTTCCAGCTCGACACCAGCACGCAAGCGCTGGAACCGACCTTCGTGGCGCTGCGCGCCCTGGTGCGGGAGGCACTCGAACTGCCGGCCTGACGCGGTGCAGATCGGGTCAAACCCGAGACATGCATAAAAATGCATTCAAGTGCTTGATCTTCGAAAGCTGATGCACTATGCTGCTCATCATTCGCTGACCAAACACCTGCAGCCCTTTGCATCCTGACCGGGAGACACCCATGACCCAAGACCTGCGCGTCGACTACCAGACCTCGCCCGAGCAATACCGCCACTGGAAGCTCAAGTTCGAAGGCCCGGTGGCCACGCTGGCCGCCGACTTCGACGAGAACGGCGGCCTGCGCCCTGGCTACAAGCTCAAGCTGAACAGCTACGACCTCGGCGTCGACATCGAGCTGAACGATGCGATGAACCGCATCCGCTTCGAGCACCCCGAGGTGCGCACGGTGGTGCTGACCAGCGCCAAGGAGAAGGTGTTCTGCTCCGGCGCCAACATCTTCATGCTCGGCGTCAGCAGCCATGCCTGGAAGGTGAACTTCTGCAAGTTCACCAACGAGACGCGCAACGGCCTGGAAGACACCTCCAGGCACAGCGGCCTGAAGTTCCTGGCAGCGGTCAATGGCGCCTGCGCCGGCGGCGGCTACGAGCTGGCCCTGGCCTGCGACGAGATCATCCTGGTCGACGACCGCAGCAGCGCGGTCAGCCTGCCGGAAGTGCCGCTGCTCGGCGTGCTGCCCGGCACCGGCGGCCTGACCCGCGTGACCGACAAGCGCAAGGTGCGCCACGACCTGGCCGACATCTTCTGCACCACCACCGAAGGCGTGCGCGGCCAGAAGGCGAAGGACTGGCGCCTGGTCGACGACATCGCCAAGCCGGCGGTGTTCGCCGCCAAGGTGCAGGAGCGTGCGCTCGAACTGGCGAAGCAGAGCGACCGCCCGGCGAATGGCAAGGGCGTCAAGCTCGCCCCGCTGACCCGCACGATCGAGCCGAACGCGCTGCGCTACCCGAACGTGACGGTCGAGATCGACCGTGCGAAGCGCACCGCCGTCTTCACCGTCAAGGCCCCGACCGGCGCGCAGCCGAACGACGCGGCCGGCATCGAGGCCGCCGGCGCGAACTGGTACCCGCTGGCGATGGCCCGCGAGTTGGAAGACGCCATCCTGAACATGCGCACCAACGAGCTCGACATCGGCCTGTGGCTGATCAAGACCGAAGGCGACGCCGCCGCCGTGCTGGCGATGGACGCCACGCTGCTGGCCAACCAGAACCACTGGCTGGTGCGCGAGACCATCGGCCTGCTGCGCCGCACCTTCAGCCGCATCGACGTGTCCTCGCGCAGCCTCTTCGCGCTGATCGAGCCGGGCTCCTGCTTCGCCGGCAGCTTCCTCGAGCTGGCGCTGGCCTGCGACCGCAGCTACCACCTGGCGCTGCCCGACGACGAGGCCAAGGCGCCGAAGATCACCGTCGCCGACGCCAACTTCGGCCTCTTCCCGATGGTCACCGGCCAGAGCCGCCTGGAGCGCCGCTTCTATGCGGAACAGGCCGCGCTCGACGCGGTGCGCGCCCAGGCCGGCAAGCCGCTGGACGCCGACGCCGCCTTCGCGCTGGGCCTGGTGACCAGCAACCCGGACGACATCGACTGGCCGGACGAGACGCGCATCGCCATCGAGGAGCGTGTGGCCATGAGCCCCGACGCGCTGACCGGCATGGAAGCCAACCTGCGCTTCAACGGCCCGGAGAACATGTTCACCCGCGTCTTCGGCCGGCTGACCGCCTGGCAGAACTGGATCTTCCAGCGCCCCAACGCCGTCGGCGAGAAGGGTGCGCTGAAGGTCTACGGCAAGGGCGACAAGGCCGCCTTCGACTGGAATCGCGTCTAAGCAGCAATCGGAACACGGAGCAGACAGCATGAGCACGATCAACTACAGCGACAAGATCCCCAACAACGTCAACCTCAGCGAGGACCGCACGCTGCAGCGCGCGCTCGAGCAGTGGCAGCCGAACTACCTGCAGTGGTGGGGCGACATGGGCCCGGACGGCTCGCAGGACTTCGACGTCTATCTGCGCACCGCCGTCAGCGTCGACCCGCAGGGCTGGGCGCAGTTCGGCCACGTGAAGATGCCCGACTACCGCTGGGGCATCTTCCTGAATCCGGCCGAGAAGGATCGCAAGATCCATTTCGGCGACCACAAGGGCGAGGACGCCTGGCAGGACATCCCCGGCGAGTACCGCGCCAACCTGCGCCGCATCATCGTCACCCAGGGTGACACCGAGCCGGCCTCGGTCGAGCAGCAGCGCCACCTCGGCCTGACCTGCCCGAGCCAGTACGACCTGCGCAACCTGTTCCAGGTCAACGTCGAGGAAGGCCGCCACCTGTGGGCGATGGTCTACCTGCTGCACAAGTACTTCGGCCGCGACGGCCGCGAGGAAGGCGAAGCGCTGCTCGAGCGCCGCAGCGGCCAGGAGGACAACCCGCGCATCCTGCAGGCCTTCAACGAAGAGACGCCGGACTGGCTGTCGTTCTTCATGTTCACCTACTTCACCGACCGCGACGGCAAGTTCCAGCTGTGCGCGCTGGCGGAAAGTTCCTTCGACCCGCTGGCCCGCACGACCAAGTTCATGCTGACCGAGGAAGCGCACCACATGTTCGTCGGCGAGTCGGGCATCAGCCGCGTCATCCAGCGCACCTGCGCGGCGATGAACGAGATGAAGACCGACGACCCGAAGAAGCTGCGCGAGGCCGGCGTGATCGACCTGCCGACGCTGCAGCGCTACCTGAACTTCCACTTCTCGGTGACCATCGACCTGTTCGGCGCCGATGAGTCGAGCAACGCCGCGACCTTCTACTCGACCGGCCTGAAGGGCCGCTACGAAGAGGGCAAGCGTGTCGACGACCACATCCTCAAGGGCCAGACCTACCGCGTGCTGAATGTGGTGGGCGGCCAACTGGTCGAGCGCGAGGTGCCGATGCTCAACGCGCTCAACGAAGTGCTGCGCGACGACTACATCAAGGACTCGATCGCCGGCGTGGAGCGCTGGAACAAGGTGATCGAGAAGGCCGGCATCCCGTTCCGCCTGAAGACGCCGCACAAGGCCTTCCACCGCAACATCGGCGCGCTCGCCGGCGTGAAGGTGAGTCCGGACGGTCGCGTGGTCAGCGAAGCCGAGTGGGCCGCCAAGGTCGACGAGTGGCTGCCCTCCGGCGGCGACCGTGCCTTCGTCGCCAGCCTGATGGGCCGCGTCGTCGAGCCGGGCAAGTTCGCCAACTGGATCGCGCCGCCGGTCATGGGCATCAACCGCCAGCCGGTGGATTTCGAGTACGTGCGCTTCAACTGATCTCGCGCATCATCGAGGCTGTCGCAAGGGGCCCGCGGGCCCCTTGCCTTTCCAGGAGACAAGGCGATGGACATGGCTGTCACCGTCATCAAACAGCACCTGATCGACCCCGAGATCTGCATCCGCTGCAACACCTGCGAAGCGATCTGCCCGGTGCAGGCGATCACGCACGACTCGCGCAACTACGTGGTCGACGCGGAGAAGTGCAACCTGTGCATGGACTGCGTCTCGCCCTGCCCGACCGGCAGCATCGACAACTGGCGCAGCGTGCCGCGGGTGCGCGCCTACGGCATCGCCGAGCAGTTCGGCTGGGATGAACTGCCCGCCGAGCTGACGCCGGAGCAACTGGCCGAGGCCGGCGTCGGCGCCGAGGCACTGGCCGCGCCCGAGCCCGCAACGGCCGGCAGCGCCGCGAGCGCCACGCCGGGCGCCGAGGCGGCGTTCAACAGCGCGCAGTACAACGCGACGCTGCCGCCCTGGTCGGCCGCGCACGCCTACACCAACCTCTACGGCCCGAAGGCGGCGGAGAAGAGCGTCACGGCCACGGTGGTCGGCAACGTGCGCGTCACCGAAGTCGGCAAGCTGGCGGGTCACGATTACGACACGCACCACATCGTGCTCGACTTCGGCACCATGCCCTTCCCGGTGCTGGAAGGCCAGAGCATCGGCGTCGTGCCGCCGGGCACGGACGCCAGCGGCCGCGCCCACCACGCACGCCAGTACTCGATCGCCAGCCCGCGCAACGGCGAACGGCCGGGCTACAACAACGTCTCGCTGACCATCAAGCGCGTGCTCGAGGACCATCAGGGCCAGCCGGTGCGCGGCGTGGCGAGCAACTACATGTGCGACCTGAAGGTCGGCGACACGGTGCAGGTGATCGGCCCGTTCGGCAGCACCTTCCTGATGCCCAACCACCCGAAGAGCCACATCGTGATGATCTGCACCGGCACCGGCTCGGCGCCGATGCGCGCGATGACCGAATGGCGCCGTCGGCTGCGCCAGAGCGGCAAGTTCGAGGGCGGCAAGCTGATGCTGTTCTTCGGCGCGCGCACCAAGGAGGAACTGCCTTACTTCGGCCCGCTGCAGAACCTGCCGAAGGATTTCATCGACATCAACTTCGCCTTCAGCCGCACGCCGGGGCAGCCCAAGCGCTACGTGCAGCATGCGATGGCCGAACGCGCGGCGGACCTGGCCGCGCTGCTGGCCGACCCGAACGCCTGCTTCTACGTCTGCGGCCTGAAGGCGATGGAAGAGGGCGTGGTCGCCACGCTGCGCGACATCGCGCGCGGCGCCGGCATGGACTGGGACACCGTCGGCGCGGCGCTCAAGCGCGAAGGGCGCCTGCACCTCGAGACGTACTGAAGAACTGACGAATCATGAGCATCGATCTTCGCGGCACGCCGGTGCTGGTGGTGGGCGCCGGCATCATGGGTGCCGGCATCGTGCAGGTGGCGGCATTGGCCGGCCACCACGTGCAGCTGTTCGACATGCGCGAAGGCGCGGCCGTGCAGGCGCTGGACAAGCTGGCGGCCACGCTCAAGGGCCTGGTCGACAAGGGCAAGCTCGGCGCCGAGGCGGTGCAGGCGGCAATGGCTCGCATCGCACCGATCACCTCGCTGGCCGAGGCGCGCGACGCCGGCCTCGTCGTCGAAGCGATCGTCGAGAACCTCGACGCCAAGCGTTCGCTGTTCCGCGAGCTCGAAGCCATCGTGGCGACGGGCACCGTGCTCGCCACCAACACCTCGTCGATCAGCGTCACCGCCATCGCCAACGGGCTGAAGCATCCGGCGCGCCTGGTCGGCATGCACTTCTTCAATCCGGTGCCGCTGATGAAGCTGGTCGAGGTGGTGCACGGGCTGCAGACCTTGCCCATGGTGGCCGAGGCGATCTTCGAACTGAGCACGGCCTGGGGCAAGGTGCCGGTGCATGCGAAGAGCACGCCGGGGTTCATCGTCAACCGGATTGCGCGGCCCTACTACGCCGAGACGCTGGCGCTGCTGCAGGAGCAGGCCACCACGCCGCAGGTGCTCGACGCCTGCCTGAAAGCCGCAGGCTTCCGCATGGGGCCGTGCGAGCTGATGGACCTGATCGGGCACGACACCAACTTCGCCGTCACCAACTCCGTCTACGAAGCGAACTTCTTCGACAAGCGCTACGTGCCCTCGCTGGTGCAGCGCGAGATGGTCGCCGGCGGCTTGTTCGGTCGCAAGAGCGGCCGCGGTTTCTACGCCTATGGCGACGGCGCCGGCATCCCGCCGCTGCCAGTCGCGGTGCACGAGGCGCCGGCCACGGCGCGCGAGGTCACGGTACACGGCATCGGCCCGATCGCCGACCACCTCGAGCATGCCGCCATCGCCGCGCTCGCGCCGCAGGGCTGGGGGCCGGCGCGTGATCTGTCGAGCGCCTGGGTCGGCCTGTCGATCGACGGCGCCCGCCTGGTGCTGACCGACGGCCGCAGCGCGCAGCAACTCTCGAGGGACCTGCATTGCGCCGACGTCGCGGTGTTCGACCGCCCGGTCGTGATGCCGATCGCCGCCGGCACCGCGCTCGCCTACGCTGTCGCCCCCGGCGCGAGCGAAGCCTGGCGCACCCAGGCCGGCGCCTGGCTGGCCGCACTGGGCTTCACGCCGCTGCCGCTGGCCGACGCGCCGGGCCTGGTGGTGGCGCGCACGATCGCCATGCTGATCAACGAGGGCGCCGACGCCGTGCTGCAGGGCGTCTGCGACGAGGCCGGCGCCGACGCCGCGATGAAGCTCGGCGTCAACTATCCGGCCGGGCCGTTCGAGTGGCTGTCGCGCTGGAGCGTCGACGGCGTGGCCGGTGTGGTGAGGGCGCTCGATGCCGAGTACCGCGGCGAGCGCTACCGCCTCAGCCCGTGGCTGCGTCGTCGCGCTCACCATTCATGAAGTTCGCCGAGTTCGAAATTGGTCAGGTCATCGAGGCCGGCCCCTATGAAGTGAGCGAAGAGGAAATCGTCCGCTTCGCCACCCAGTACGACCCGCAGTGGTTCCACACCGATGCGCGGGCGGCCTCGAAAGGCCGCTTCGAGGGCCTGATCGCCAGCGGCTGGCACACCTGCGGCATCGCGATGCGGCTGGTGGCCGACGCGGCGCTGGCCGGCAGCGAGTCCTTCGCGTCGCCGGGCCTGGCCTACGTGAAGTGGCCGCACCCGGTGCGACCGGGCGACGCCTTGCGTGTGCGCGCCACCGTGGTCGAGACGCGCCGCTCCAAAGGCAAGAGCTCGCTGGGCATCCTGCGCTGGCGCTGGCAACTCTTCAACCAGCACGGCACCGAGGTACTCGACCTGGAAGCGACCAGCCTGTTCGACCTGGCGGCCACGCCACCTGCCTGAACGGGGCAGCGCACTTTGTCTGGCCGGCGTGTATTTCCGCGCCGGCCGGGTCCTCTGTCCGACCGGAAGGCCGGCTGCAGCCCGCAGCGGTCGCCATCGAACCGAAAGGACCCGACGATGAACACGAAGCTCCTGTTTCGCCCGGCCGCGATTGCCGCCGCCTGTGCCCTGCTGGTCGCCTGCGGCGGTGGCGGCGGCGGTGATTCCGCACCGACCGGTGGCAGCACGCCGCCGCAGTCCGACGCCGCCGCGCAGGCCCTGGCCGCCGGCCCGGCGCTGGCGCCGGCACCGGCCGGCCTGTCCGGCAACGTGACCTGCCGCAACATGGCGATCGGCGCGCTCCGCCTCGATTCGATCGACGTGCCGGCCGACGCCGTCTGCCAGCTCGACGGCACGGTGCTGATCGGCAACATCACCGTCGGCCGCGGCGCGATGCTCGATGCCGACGGCATCGCCATGAACGGCAGCGTGCAGGCCGAAGGCGCAGCTCACGTCGCGCTGGTCGACGCCTCGGTGGGCGGCTCGGTGCAGGTCAAGCAGGGCGGCTCGGCGCAGGTCGAGATGCTGCGCATCACCGGCGACCTGCAGATCGATGCGATGCGCAGCGCCGTCACGGCGCACGACAACCAGATCGGCGGCAGCCTGCAGGCGGTCGGCAACCTCGGCGGGCTGACCATCACCGACAACCGCATCAACGGCAACCTGCAGTGCAAGGAGAACAACCCGGCGCCCTACGCCGCGGGCAACACTGCCGCCTCGATCGAGGACCAGTGCGTGGAGACCGGCACCGGGGGTGGTGGCGGCAGCGGCGGTGGGGGCAGCGGCGGCGGCGTCACGCCGGCACCCGGCCCGCTGTCGGGCAACGTCACCTGCGACGGCCTGCGCATCGGCGCCGACTCGCTCGACACGGTGATCGTGCCGGCCGGCGCCAGCTGCGTGCTCGAAGGCACGCGGCTGATCGGCTCGATCATCGTCAACACCGGCGCGACGCTGGTCGCCAGCGACGTGCGTGTCAACGGCAACCTGCAGGCCGACGGCGCGGCGAGCACGGCAGTCTCCGGCAGCTCCAGCTTCGGCGGCTCGGTGCAGATCAAGCAGGGTGGCGGCGCTTCCGTCACCGGTGCGAGCATCACCGGCGACCTGCAGATCGACGCGATGGGCGGCCCGGTCACTGCCTCGGCCAACGCGATCGGCGGCAACCTGCAGGCGGTGGGCAACCTCGGTGGCCTGTCGCTCAGCGCCAACCGCATGGGCGGCAACCTGCAGTGCAAGGAGAACCTGCCCGCACCGACCGGCAGCGGCAATGTCGCCGACAGCAAGGAGGACCAGTGCGCCGCGCTGTGACGAGACCCGGGCGTCGTTGAGGGAAGGCCGGCGTGGCATCATCGCGCCGGCCTTTCACTCATTGATGACGCCCCTTGCTCGACGCGCTCGACGACCTGACCGACGCCGACCTGGTGGCGAAGTGCCGCGAGGGCCGGCAGGCCGCCTGGAGCACGCTGGTGCGCCGCTTCCAGCGCCTCGTCTACACCGTGCCGCGCCGCGCCGGCCTGTCCGACGAGCAGGCCGCCGATGTCTTCCAGTTCACCTTCTCGCGGCTGTTCGAGCACATCGACAAGCTGGACGACGGCGCGCGGGTGCATGCCTGGCTGGTCACCACCGCGAAGCGCGAGACGCTGCGGCTGCTCGAGCAGTCGCGCCGCATCGTCGACCTCGCCGGACCGGCGGGCAGCGAGGATGGCGACACCGAGGACCCGCTCGAGCGAATTGCCGACCCGGCGCCGCTGCCGGAAGCGATGCTCGGTGAACTGCAGGAGCAGGACCGCGTGCGCCGCGCGCTCGAGCGGCTCGAGCCACGCCACCGGCAGTTGCTCGAGCTGCTGTTCCTGCAGGACGAGCCGCCACCCTATGCCGAGATCGCCGCGCGGCTGGGCATCGCCGAGGGCAGCATCGGCCCGACGCGGGCACGGGCGCTGGACAAATTGCGCCAACTGCTGGCTTCGATGTGATGCCTCGGTATTTCCGCCCGCCCCGCTGGCTCTGTCACGGCATGACACTTTCGGACCCGCTGCCATGAACGACGCGTCTCTTCCCGACGACGACACCCTGCAACGCCGGCTGCGCGACAGCCGGCAGCTGGAAGACGCGCCGGAGCACCTGATCCAGCGTGCCATCGACCTGTGGCAGCCGCGCACCGCGACGGCCACGGCCGGCGGTGCGCTGCGCCGCTGGATCGCCACGCTGCGCTTCGACAGTGCGGACGGCGGCAACCTGGCGCTCGGCCTGCGCGCCAGCGGTGCCTCGGCGACACGGCAGATGCTGTTCTCCGCAGAGGGACGCGACATCGACCTGCGCCTCGAACCGCTGGCCGACCGGACCTGGCGCATCAGCGGTCAGGTGCTCGGCCCGGACGCCGCTGGTATCGCCGAGCTGCGCTGCGGCGATGCGGCGCCGCAGCAGGTGGCCTGGAACGAACTGTCCGAGTTCGAGTTCGAGCCGGTGGCCACCGGCGTCTGCGCCCTGACGCTGCGCGCCGACGGCTGGGAGATCGGCTTCCCGTCCTTCGACCTCGCACGCGGGCCCTGAGCGCATGGCCGCCTCGGCAAGCGAGACGGTCAGGCGCTGGATCGACGAGGAAGCGGGCGACCTGCCCGCGCTGTTGCCGGCACCGGCTGCTGCATTGGCGCAGGCGCTGAAGGACGAGGCGATGGCCGCCTGGGGCACGACGCCGGCGCTGGCGCTGCGCTGTGCCACGCTGCTCGGGCAACTGCGCACGCGCGACGATGCAGCCGAGGTCGGCGCGATGGCCGACTGGGCCGCCGGCCTCGCCTCGCTGACGCAAGGGCGGCTCGCCGACGCCGCACAGCAGTTCGATGCCGCGCACGACAGCCTGCTCGCGCTCGACCGCGCCCACGAGGCGGCGCAGACCCGTGTGCCCAAGCTGATCGTGCTGTCCATGCTCGGCCGCCACGACGAAGCGCTGGCCTGCGGCGAAGCGGCGCTGGCGGCCTTCATCGCCGCCGGCGACGAAGGTTCCGCCGGCAAGATCGAGCTCAACCTCGGCACCATGCACTCGCGCTGCGACCGCCATGCCGAGGCGGTGGCGCTGTACCGCCGCGCCTCGGTGCGCGCCGCACGCGCCGGCGACCGCGAGCTGTCGATCCGTGCCGACATCTCGCTGGCCAACGGCCTGAGCTGGCAGTATCAGTTCGACGAGGCGCTGCGTGTCTTCGAGCGGGCGCTGATGCGTGCCCGCACCCACGGCCACGCGGTGCTGGCCGCGCAGGCGCGCGGTGGCATCGGCCGCATCGAGCTGCTGCGCGGCGGCTATGCCCGCGCACTGCGTGAGCTGGCGGCGGCACGGGCCGGGCTGGCCGAGGTGGGTGCGTCGCCGCAGCAGTGCATCGACGCAGAACTGTCGCTGGCCGATGCCTACCAGGCAGTGAACCTGCTTCCCGAGGCACAGCAGCTCTACGCCGCGGTGATCCGCGACGCCGCGGCCATCGAGGCCAGCACCGAACAGGCGACGGCGCTGCTGGAGGCTGCGCGGGTGGCGCACAAGCTCGGCGATGCGGCCACTGCGCTGGCCGGCTTCGAGCAGGCGCGCGAGTTGTTCGAGGCCGAGGGCAATACGACCTCGGTGGCCTGGGCCGACCTGTCCGTGGCCGCGCTGCAGCTCGAGCGCGGCGAGACCGAGGCGGCACGGGTGCGTGCCGCCGACGCTGCGCAGCGCCTGGCCGAGGCCGGCATTCGGGGCTGGGCGCTGGAGGGCCGCGCGCTGGCGGCCGAGGCGGCTGCCGTCACGGGGGCACATGACACGGCGCGGACGCAGTTCACGCAGACGCTGGCCGAGGCCGACGGCCTGGGCCCGGTGCAATGGGCTTGCCATCGCGGTCTCGGCGAACTGGCCTGGCAGGCGGGGGACACGCTCACCGCCCGGCACCACGCCGACCTCGCGCTGCAGGGCCTGGACGAAACCCGCGCCGCGCTGCCCGGCGACGGTTTCCGCACCGCCTTCGGCGCCGACGCGGAAGCGCTGCACGACCGCCTCGTGCGCGTTGCCTGGGCACGGCGCGAGCCGGCCATCGAACTGCTGGAGACGATCGAGCGCGGCCGCGCGCAGGCGCTGGCGCTGGCCGTCGGCGAAGTGCATGGCGGCGGCGCGGCCTCGGCCGAGGCGACCGCACTGCAATGGGTGCGCGAGCGACGCCGCGAAGCGCTGGCCGACGGCGATGCGGAGGCGGTGGCTGCGCTCGGCGTGCAGGAGGCGCAGCGCGAGCAGGCCTTGCTGGAAGCGGCACGCCGAGCGCAGCTCGCGCAGGGCGCCAACGAGACACCGGGCGCCACGGCGACAGCCTCAGCCTGGCGCGCCTCGGCACTGGCCGAATCGCTGGGCCCCTCGCAGGCGGTGGTCGCCTTCCACGCCAGCGGCACACACTGGCTGGCCTGCGTGGCCAGCGACGACGGCGTGCAGGCGGTCGAGCTCGACGCCACCGGCGTCGACGCCCGCCTGCGCAGCCTGCGCCTGCAGCTCGATGCCTTGCGCCTGGGCGGCATGCAGCGGCTGCAGGGCGAGCACGGCGAGCGGCTGCTGCAGCGGGTGCGCAGCCACCTGCAGGCGCTGCACACGATGCTGTGGGCGCCGCTGGCCGGCGCGCTGGGCGGGCGGCGCCGCGTGGTCGTCGTCCCGCACGGGCCGCTGCACTACCTGCCCTTCGCCGCGCTGCACGACGGCGCGCAGTGGCTGGTCGAGGCGCACGACCTCAGCCTGGCGCCCAGCGTGGCCTGGGCGGCGCAGGCGCTGGCCGCACCGCACGCCTCACCGCAGCGCGTGCTGGCGCTGGCCTTCGGCGGTGGCGGGCTGGCCCATGTGGACGACGAAGCCGCTGCCGTCGGCGGGGCCTTCGGTGCGGGCGCGCGCGTGCTGGTCGGCGCGCAGGCGACGCGCGAGGCCTTGCGCTCGGCCGTCGGCGATGCCGACGTCGTGCACCTCGCCTGCCACGCACAATTCCGCGCCGACAGCCCGATGTTCTCGGCCCTCGAGCTGGCCGACGGGGCGCTGGCGCTGCACGAGGCGCCGCAGCTCGGCCTGCGTGCGCAGCTGGTCACGCTGTCGGCCTGCGAGACGGGCCTGAGCCGCATCGCGCCCGGCAACGAGGCGATCGGGCTGGTGCGCGGCTTCCTGATGTCGGGCGTGCGCACCGTGGTGGCCTCGTCCTGGGCCGTCGACGACGCGGCCACCGCGATGCTGATGCGCGGCTTCTACCGCCGCCTGGTCGGCGGCGAGGCCTGCGCCGAGGCGCTGGCCGGCGCCCAGCGCGAGTCGGCGCGCAGCGGTGCGCACCCGTTCCACTGGGCCGCCTTTGCCCCACACGGGCGCGGTTGATCGGCGGCACCGATCATCGCGGCTGCGCGGCGGCTGTATTTCCGCGCCGGCTCGCCGCTCTGTCCCTGCACGCCCACTTCCGCACCACTGCCATGCCGTACAAGCTGCACACACTTGCTGCCTGCCTGCTTCTCGCTGCCTGCGGGGGCGGTGGTTCCGGTGGCGGCACGACACCGCCCGACAACGGAGGGGGTGGAAGTGGAGGCGGCGGCAGCGTCGACCCGCTGCTCGCCGACGTGATCGTGCAGCTCAACACCGGCGCAGATGTCGACGCGCTGGCGGCACGCTACGGCCTGACGGTGGTCGACCGCTTCGGCAAGCGGCCGATCTGGCGGCTGCGCGTGGCCACCGGTGCCAGCGCCGACGACGCCGTCGATACGCTGCGCGCCGACCCGGCGGTGCGCTTCGCCGAGCGCAACGAGGACACCGAAACCCCCGAGGGCCGGCGCCGCAACCCGGTCTGGGCGGTCGGCGGCGACGAGGGCGTCTACGCCACGCAGTGGGCACCGCAGGCGATCAGGCTGAGCACCGCACACACCACCAGCACCGGCAGCGGCGTGCGCGTGGCCATCCTCGACACCGGCATCGATCTCGGCCATCCGGTGCTGGCGTCGCGCCTGTCGCGCCGCAGCGGCGGTGCGCTGCTCGGCCGCGATTTCGTCGACGACGACGCCGATCCGTCCGAGACCGGCGACCGCGACGACGCTGGCTACGGCCACGGTACCCACGTCGCCGGGCTGGTGGCGCTGGCCGCACCGTCGGCCACGCTGATGCCAGTGCGAGTGCTCGACGCCAGCGGTCGCGGCAACACCTGGGTGCTGGCCGAGGCGCTGGCCTGGGCGGTCGACCCCGACGGCAACCCGGCCACCGACGACGGTGCCCACGTCATCAACCTGAGCCTGTCGACGGTGCAGCGCACGGATCTGCTGAAGACGGTGTCGTCGCTGGTGGCCTGCAGCTTCGACGATGACGACGACGACTTCGCCGACCCCGGCTTCGACGACGACCGTGCCCGCTGCGCGCTGCGCCATGCCGCCGTGGTGACCGCCGCCGCCGGCAACGGCGCCAGCGCCATCGTCGAGGAGTTCCCGGCCGCCGAGCAGGTGCCGGGCCTGCTCTCGGTGGCGGCCAGCAGCGAGTCGAAGGAAGTCGCCGGCTTCTCCAACCGCGGCAGCTGGATCCGCGTCGCCGCGCCGGGCGAGTCCATCGTCAGCACGGTCCCCGGCGGTGGCTGGGGCACCTGGAGCGGCACCTCGATGGCCACACCGCTGGCCGCCGGTGGCGTCGCGCTGCTGCTGGCCACCTTGCCGCCGAGCGGCGACCCGTCGCGCCCCGCGCCGCGCCAGTGGGACACCGAACTGGCCGCCAAGCGCCTGGCCGATCGCTCCTCGGCGCTGTGCGGCAGCTCGCTGCGCCAGCTCGACCTGGCCGCCGCGCTGGCCGACGTCTCGGCCACCGACCCGGCCTGCCCCTGAGGCGGCCCCTCAGGCTCGCCCGTACCAGCGCTGCGCGAACACCGCGAGACCGCTGGCCACGCTGGCGAAACGGTCGCCGCGCACGATGCGCGCGTCCGGGAAGGCCGCGGCGATGCGCTGCGCAAGCAGGCGCAGGCCGGTCGAGCCGCCGGTGAAGTAGAGCGCGCCGATCGCCTGCGGCGCGAGGCCGGCCTGGCGGGCCGTCTCGCGCGCGGCGTCGACGATGCGTTCGATGTCGGCGTCCAGCGCCGCCACCGCCTGCGCCTCGCCGAGTTCCACCGCCAGCCGGTATTCGACGTGCGACAGGTCGATGCGCGTGTGGCCGCCCTCGGCCACCGCGATCTTGCCGCCCTCGGCGCGCGCCGCCAGCTCGTGGCCGAGCCGCTCGGTGACCACCGTCATCAGGCGGTCGTGGTGGCGCGGGTCGGCGTAGAAGCCGCGCATGCTGCGCAGCTCGGCCACGCGCGCCGGGTTGTAGACGGTGTTGATCAGGTGCCAGGTGGCGAGGTCGAAGTACACGCCGCTGGGCACCTCGCGCGGCGTCGAGCCGGCGATGCTCGGGCCGTAGGCGCCGTAGCCGAACTCGGGCAGGATCGCCGCCAGCTCGATGCGGCGGTCGAAGTCGGTGCCGGCGATGTGCACGCCGTGGTTGGCGAGGATGTCGTCCTTGCGCTCCAGCTTCGCCGCATGCTGCGGGCCGACACGCACGATCGAGAAGTCGCTCGTGCCGCCGCCGATGTCGGCCACCAGCACCACTTCTTCATGGTCGATGCTGCGCTCGTGGTCGAAGGCGGCGGCAATCGGCTCGTACTGGAAGTGGATGTCGGCAAAGCCGACCTGGCGCGCCGCCGCTTCCAGCGCCGCCTGCGCCTGCACGTCGCGCACCGGGTCGTCGTCGACGAAGAACACCGGGCGGCCGAGCACGGCGCGGTCGATGGGCGCGCCGGCCGCGGCCTCGGCGCGGCGCTTCAGGTGGCGCAGGTAGCCGGCCACGACGTCGAGGTACTTCACGCCGCGGCCGCCGCCGACGTCGGTGGTCTGCTCGATCAGGCTGCTGCCGAGGATGCTCTTCATCGAGCGCATCAGCCGGCCGTCCAGCCCGTCGACGTAGGCGGCCACTGCGGCGCGGCCGAAGGCACGCGGCGGGCCGTCGTTCTCGGGGCCTTCGACGAAGTAGAAGACGGCGGTCGGCATCGTCGTCTGGCCGGGCTCGAGCTCGACCAGGCGCATGCCGGCGGATGCGCCGTGCGCATCGGGACCCTCGGGTATGGCGACGGCGGAGTTAGAGGTGCCGAAGTCGATGGCGCAGTACATGGGCGGGTGTCTCGCGAAGGGGCGCGATTGTAGGGGTGTCATCGGCCGCCGCCACAATGGCGGCGCCATGCAGCGTCGCCAACTCCTCCAGCAGCTCGGCCGCCAGGCGGCTGCCATGGCGCTGGCCAGCCTGTTCGGCAGCGCGGTGCGCGGGCAATCGCCGGCGGTGCGCTGGCCGGCCAACCTGGGCGACCCGTTCACGCTCGGCGTGGCCAGCGGCATGCCGCAGCCCGGCTCGGTGGTGATCTGGACGCGCCTCGCGCCAAGCCCGCACGAGCCCGGCGGCGGGCTGCCCGGGGTGCCGCTGGCGGTGCGCTGGGAGCTGGCGGAGGACGAGCACTTCTCGGTCGGCGTGCGCCGCGGCGAGTTCGTCGCCCGGCCGGCGCAGGCGCACAGCGTGCACGTCGAGGTCGATGGCCTGGCCAGCGCTCGCACCTGGTACTACCGGTTCATCGCCGGCGACGCGATCAGCCCGATCGGCCGCACCCGCACCGCGCCCGCCGAGGATGAGCCGGTGCCGCGGCTGCGCATCGCGCTGGCCTCCTGCCAGCACTACGAGCAGGGCTGGTATGCGGCGCATCGCGAGATCGCCGCGCGCGATCTCGACCTGGTGCTGTTCGTCGGCGACTATATCTACGAGTCGAGCAATCCGCGCTTCCGGCTGCGCGCGCACGAAGGGCCGGTGCCGCGCACGCTGGACGCCTACCGCGCGCGCCACGCCACCTACAAGCTCGACGCCGACCTGCGCGCCGCACACGCCGCCCACCCCTGGCTGCTGACCTGGGACGACCACGAGGTCGAGAACGACTACGCCGGCGAGGCCAACGTGCGTGGGCTCGACGCTGCGGCCTTCCTGCGCCAGCGTGCGGCGGCCTACCAGGCCTACTTCGAACACCTGCCGCTGTCGCCCACGATGGCGCCGACCGGTGCGGCCATGCCGCTGCACCAGCAGTTCCGCTGGGGCCGGCTGGCCGAGTTGTGGATGCTCGACAACCGGCAGTACCGCGACCGCCAGGCCTGCAGCACCGACGGCCGCGCGGGCGGGCGGGTGCTGGCACCGTGCGACGAAATGGCCGACCCGGCACGCAGCGTGTTCGGCGCGGCGCAGGAGCGCTGGCTCGGCCAGGGCCTAGCCAGCAGCCGGCGCGCCTGGAAGCTGATCGGGCAGGCCTCGCAGCTCAGCCCCAGCGGCGTCGCCACGCCGTTCGGCCAGCGCCTGTACAGCGACGGCTGGGACGGCTACCCGCGGGCGCGCGAGCGGCTGCTCGACGCCATCGCCGCCTCGACGGCCGCCGGCGGCGATGCGCTGGTGCTCGGCGGCGACGTGCATCGCCATGTGGCCGCCAATCTTCGCCAGCGCCCCGACGATCCGCGCTCGCCGGTGGTGGCCGGCGAGTTCGTCACCACCTCGGTGACCAGCCGCGGGCTGTCCGAGGCGTTGACGGCGGCGATGCGCGCCAGCAACCCCGACCTGCTGCACGCCCGCAGCGACGAGCGTGGCTACGCACTGCTCGACATCACCCCCGCGGCGGCGACGTGCGAATTCCGCGCCACGCCGTTCCCGGCCCGGCGCGAAGCCAGGTTGCACTCGCAGGCGCGCTTCGTGGTCGAAGCCGGCCAGCCGGGTGTGGTGAGCGGCTGACGCCGGCTGCGCCCGTTTGTCACGCTCCGACGCATCTCGTAGCGAAATGCACGTGGGCGGTGCACTTGTTCTCGGCTTCGCCCCGCAGCGCGGTTCATCACACTGGGATCATTCCGATATCGGGGTGATCAACAGCGGGTGGGGGGTGGTGACATGAGCAGCAAGTCTTCTTCGGCGCCATGGTGGTCAGCGCTGGGTTTCGGCAGCAAGGCCGCCCCCGCGCCGGACACGGACTACGCCGACATGGGCACCGCCTTCGGGCTGGACGCCAGCATGGGCGCGCATCCCGCGCCCGAGGAGCGCAGCGCCCCGGCCAAGGAAAAGGGCCGGCCCCCCTCTGCAGGCGCCGGCCCCTTCAGGAAGCGCTGAACGCTTCGGCGTCAGATCACTTCGGCAGCACCACGCTGTCGATCACGTGGATCACGCCGTTCGAGGCGACCACGTCAGCCTGAACGACTTTCGCCGCGTCGACGGTCACGCCGCCGGTGGTGCCGAGGGTCAGCTCGCTGCCCTGCACGGTCTTCACCTTGCCGGCCTTGACGTCCTTGGCCATCACCTTGCCCGGCACGACGTGGTAGGTCAGCACGGCGGTCAGCTTGGCCTTGTCCTTCAGCAGCGCGTCGAGGTCCGCCTTCGGGATCTTGGCGAAGGCCGCGTCGGTCGGCGCGAAGACGGTGAACGGGCCAGCGCCCTTGAGCGTGTCGACCAGCCCGGCAGCCTGCAGCGCCGCAGCCAGCGTGTTGAACTGGCCGGCGCCGACGGCCGTTTCGACGATGTCCTTGGCCTGGGCCGACAGCGCCGCGAACGACAGGGTGGCGAGCGCGATGAACTTCTTCATGGTGGGTACTCCTGGGTGAACGTGGGAAACGCAGGTGACTTGCGGGTCTTGCTCTGGGTGCCGCGCGCTCAGGGCGCCGGCAGGATCACGGTGTCGATCACGTGGATGACGCCGTTGCTGGCGAGCACGTCGGTCGCGGTGATGTTGGCGGTCCGGTCGCGCTGGTCGGTGATGGCCAGCGAGGCGTCGACCGTGAAGGTCTCGCCCTGCACCGTGGTGATGGCGGCGCCGATCGGCACCTCGGCCTTCAGCACGCGGCCCGGCACGACGTGGTAGGTCAGCACCTGCGTCAGCAGCGCGGTGTCGGCCAGCAGTTCGTCGCGGGTCACGCCCAGTTCGGCGAGCAGCGCGGCGAAGGCGTCGTCGGTCGGCGCGAACACCGTGAACGGGCCGGGGCCGCTGAGCGTGTCGGCCAGGCCGGCCGCCACCACCGCGTCGACGAGGATGCTGAACGCCGGCGTCGCGATCGCGGTCTCGACGATGTTCTTGTCGGCCGGCAGGATCACCGTGTCGATCGCATGGATCACGCCGTTGGCCGCCGGAATGTCGGTCAGCACGATCGTCGAGTTGCGGTTGCGACCGTCGGTGATGACCAGATCGCTGCCGACGCTGTCGATCTTGAAGATCCCGCCGGCCAGCGGCGAGATCGCCTCGCCCAGCGCAACGTCGGCCTTGCGCACCGCGCCGGCGAGCACGTGGTACTGCAGCACGGCGGTCAGCAGCGGCTTGTCGGCCAGCAGTTCGTCCTTGGTCACGCCCAGCTCGGTCAGCAGCGCCGCGAAGGCGTCATTGGTCGGCGCGAACACCGTGAGCGGGCCGGGGGCCGACAGCGCGTCGGCCAGGTCGGCGGCGGCGACGGCCTCCGCGAGGATGCTGAAACGCGCATCGGACTGCGCGATCTGCACGATGTTGCCGGGGTGGTCGTCGTCGCCGCCACCACAGGCGGCCACCAGGGCCAGGGCGGACACGGCCGCCAGTCTCTTGAGCCAATCGAACATGTGTACTGCTCCAGTCCAGGTTGCAAGGAGGCCGGCGACAGGGCCGACCGGCGCCAGTTCGTGAACCAAGTCACGAGACCGAACGGACGCATCCTAAACTGTTTGGTATTCCATGAAGACTGTCCAGTTAATCCAGTGCACTTCATGGTCACGACAAGACCTGCGCGTCCCTTCGCAGCCCATCGCGACTAGAATCTGCTCATGGCCAAGCTGTCATTTCGTGAGCAGGTATTGCGCGCCCGGGAGGACGCGATCGTGTCCTCGGTGAACCGCCTGCTGGCGGAGAAGGGCTTCGACCTGATGACGGTCGACGAGGTGGCGGCCGATGTCGGCATCGCCAAGGCGAGCCTGTACAAGCACTTCACCTCGAAGGAAGAGCTGGCCGCGGCAGCGATGATCCGCATCCTCGACCGCGCGCTCGCCTTCATCGACGAACTGGCCGGCAAGGAGCCGGCCCGGGCGGTCGATCAGCTGATGGCCGTGGCGCGCTGGACCATGCAGGTGCAGCTGGCCGGCGAGATGCCCTCGCTGCCGGCGCAGAACTCCAGCCTGCGCGCCACGCTGACCACCAACAAGGCCTATCTCGACCGGCTGATGGAGGTCAGCGACCGGCTCGGCGCCTGGATCACCGCCGCACAGGCGGCCGGCGACCTGAACCCCAAGCTGCCACCGGAAGTGATCCTCTACACGCTGTTCGCGCGCGCCTGCGACCCGGTGCTCGGCCTGCTGAAGTTGACCGGCCAGTACAGCGACGAGCAGATCATCGAGCTGCTGCTGTCGACCTGCTTCGACGGCTTGTCGCGGAGATAGACACGATCCCGGCCGAGCGCCGGGCCGCCCCAAGCCGGCCGGGCGCCCCCTCGGGGGGCCGCTCACGCAGTGAGCGCGGGGGCTCCAGGCTTCAGCGGATCAGCAGCACCGGCGTCTTGCACGCCGCCAGCACCTTGGTGGCGACGGAACCCATCACCAGGTTGCCCAGGCTGCCGTGGCCGTGCGAGCCCATCAGCAGCAGGTCGAAGTCGCCCGAGTCGGCCATCTTGGCGATCACCTCGGGCGCATGACCGACCTTGCCGACATAGTCGGCATCGATGCCCTGCTTCTTGAAGAAGGCGCGGATCGGCTTGAAGACGGCTTCGCTGGCGTCGGCGTAGTAGCCCTTGAGCGTGTCGCGCTCGATCACCGCGGCCGCACGCGGCGGCACCGGCATCACCGTGTTGAGCACCGTGTACTGATGGCGTCCGCCGCCGAGCCATTCGTCATGGGCGGCAAGGTAGGCCAGCATGCGCTTGGTGAACGGGCTGCCGTCGGCGGCGATCAGGATCTTCATGAGGCGTCGTCTCCAGGGACATCTTTGAAACGACGTGAGTCTCGCACAGGCCCCAGTGGGTTTCTTGACATCCCGCAAGCGTGCCGGGCCTTACCATCCACGCCCCATGAACCCTCGCATCGAAGAACTCAAGCGCCAGATCCGCCAGCTCGATGAACTGGCGGCGGCCGGCACCTTGCCGGCAGAGCAGGCTGCGGCGTCGCGCGGCAAGCTGGAGCAGGAACTGCTCTCGCTGGTCATGCAGTCCGGCGACTCGCCACGCGTGGCAGCAGCGCGCGCCGCGGCGCGGCCGTCGCGGCGGCTGCTGGGCGGCTCGCTGGCTTTCGTGCTGGTGCTGGCAGTGGCCGGCTATGCGGTCTACGGCACCCCGTCGGCGTGGCGCGGCGTGCCGGCGGCCAAGAGCGAAGGCGAGGCCGGACATGCCAGCGGCGCCGGGCAGATCGAGGCGATGGTCGGCCAGCTCGAGCAGCGCCTGAAGGACAAGCCCGACGACGCCGAGGGCTGGTCCATGCTCGGCCGCAGCTACAGCGCGCTGGGCCGCTACGCCGATTCGATGAGTGCCTTCAAGCGCGTGACCACGCTGCGCCCGCAGGACGCGCAGGCCTACGCCGATCTCGCCGATGCCACCGCGATGGCCGCCGGACGCACGCTCGCCGGCGAGCCGGCGGCGCTGATCGCCAAGGCGCTCGAACTCGACCCGAAGAACCTCAAGGCGCTGGCGCTGGCCGGCACGATCGCCTTCGACGCCGGCGACTACGCCAAGGCCGCGATGCTGTGGGAGGCGGCGATCGCTTCGTCCGAGCCCGGCAGCGAGCTTGCCCGCAACCTGCAGGGCGGCGTGGCCGAAGCACGCGCGCGCGCCGGCCTGCCGGCGGCGAGTGCCTCCGCGCCGGCCGCTGCCGCCACCAATGCCAGCGTGGCCGGCCAGGTGCGGCTCGGCACCGCGCTGAAGGGCCGCGTCGCGCCGGAGGACACCGTGTTCGTGTTCGCCCGTGCCGTCGACGGCCCACGCGCGCCGCTGGCCATCCTGCGCAAGCAGGTGAAGGACCTGCCGATCACCTTCACGCTCGACGACTCGATGGCGATGAGCCCGGCGACGCGCCTGTCAGGTGCGAAGCAGGTGATCGTCGGCGCACGCATCAGCAAGAGCGGCAATGCGATGCCGCAACCGGGCGATCTGCAGGGCTTCTCGCAACCGGTGGCGGTCGGCGCCACCGGCCTGGCGATCGAGATCGCCGAAGAGGTGAAGTGAGTCAGACCTCGTAGAGCCGCAGCGGGTCGTGGCCCTCGGCCTCGCCCTTGCGGCCGTGGCCACGCGCATTGCAGATCACACGCGTGCGGCCGCCGGCATGTTCGACAAGGTAGTCGTGCCGGCAGTGCAGGTGGCCGTGGATCCAGGTCGTGGCGAACGGAAGCAACGCATCGTCGGCATTGCAGAAGCTCGCCGTGCCGGGCTGCGCGCCATAGCGCGGGTCGGCGCTTCGCAGCGACGGCGCGAAGTGGGTCAGCGCCACCGTGCGGTCCCAGTCGCCGGTCTTCGCCAGTTCGGCGGCAAGCCAGTCGCGGCAGGCCAGCGCCTCCTCGCGCACGCCCTCCGGATCGAAGGCCACGCCGCGCCGCGTGCTGCGCATGATGCGCATGTAGTAGGCGGCCGCGCGCATCGCCGTGGCGCGGCCGGTGTCGCCGAACAGATCGAAGTCGCACCAGCGCACGGTGGCCACGAAGCGGATGCGCGCACCGTCGGCATCGGCGCGAACGAGGCTCTCGCGCTCGAGCAGCGTGATGCCGAGCTGACCGCAGCGCGCGCGCAGCGCCAGCCAGGCGTCGTCGAGCTCGCGGCCGTCGAACTCATGGTTGCCGGCCACCATCAGCACCGGCACCGGCCAGCCACGGAAACGCTGCAGCGCCGCCCAGCGGCTGTCGATGTCGCCGCCGAGCACCAGCAGTTCGGCGGCCGGGTTCGGTTCGGGCTCGAAAGACTCGGTCTCGAGGTGCAGGTCGGACAGGAGCTGGATCCTCATCCGGCCCCTCGCCGATCGGTCAGGCCTTGCCGTGGCACTGCTTGTACTTCTTGCCGCTGCCGCAGGGGCAGGGGTCGTTGCGGCCGACCTTGGGCGCCTCGCGCTTGACCGTCTCGACCTTGTAGCGGCGGTCGCGCGTCAGGTCTTCCAGGTCGGCGACGATGACGATCAGGTCCTCGATCGCCTCGTCGAGCGTGGCCAGCGGATGTTCCTTCTCCAGCGTGGCGACGACCTCGCGCTCCTCGTCGCTCTGCGCCGGCAGGTGGCGGTACAGGCGCGCGAGGGCGACGTCGATCGCCGGGTCGGGCAGCTCGAGCAGGTCGGGGAAGCTCTCCATCGCATGCTGGAAGCCGGCCACCCAGGGGAACAGCGCCTGCGACACCGGGTTCAGGCTCGCCGCCGGCTCGTCGCTGCGCGGCGGGTTGAAGTCGTCGAGTTCGAGGATCAGCGGGTCGAACCAGCCGTCCTCCGCGATCGCGCGGTTCAGCGCGGCGTGGCGGCGCAGGATCAGCGCGGTCACGCGCTCGCGCCAGGCCGGGTCGGCATCATCGGGCAGCGGCTGCCCGTCGAAGTCGAACACGTGCGGCAGCCAGGCCTCGGTCTCGAGCAGCACCGGCAGCACGATCACGCCACAGAGGAAGCCGTCGAGCATCACCGCATCGAGCGGCTCGAAGGGCTCGGGCGTCTGGGCAAGCAATCCGTCGAGTTCCTCGAACTCGGCATCAGTCAGGTCGGCGGTCATTCAGGTCTTTCGTCAAGCGGCCGCCGCGGAACCGGCTCTGCCGGGCCGCTGGCGGCGCCCCCTGAGGGGGAGCGCCGCAGGCGCTACGGGGGGGTCACACGAAACTGTCCGATCAGTCGGTAGCGGGTGCCGGGATGGTACAGGCGCGCCACCGACGCCACCGCACCCTGCGACACCGTGCGGCGCGACACCATCAGCAGCGCGCTGCCCTCGGGCACGTCCAGCGCCTTCGCCTGCTCGGCGTCGGCGAGCACCGCCTCGACCACCTGCTCGGCCTCGGTCAGCGGCGCGTGCTGGAACAGCACGTGCGAGGGCGTGACCTGGGTGAAGTCGATCGCCACGAAGTCCGGCGCCAGCGCCGGGTTGACGTGGCGGTCTTCGAGCTGGATGGCGACGCCCTGCTCGAGATGAACCAGGCGGACGTGGAAGACCGTCGCGCCCTTGCGCAGGCGCATCGCCGCGGCGATGTCGGCGTTCGCCCTCTCGCGCTCGACCCCCAGCACGCGGGTGACGTGCACGTGGCCGCGCTCGGCGATCTCGTCGTGGATGTCGCGCACCTGCAGCACGTTGGAGATCGGGTGCAGCTGGGCGACGTAGGAGCCCGAACCCTGGCGGCGCTCGATCAGGCCTTCGTCCTCCAGCTCGCGCAGGGCGTGGTGCACCGTCATGCGGGCGCAGCCGAACTGCTGCACCAGCTCGCGCTCGGACGGCAACCGCATGCCGGCCTGCCAGCCGCCTTCGGCAATGCGCTGCCGGATCGAGGCCTTGACTTCCTCGGACGGCAGGCGGCGGGGCGCAGCGGTTGGCGTCATGGTTTCATTCTATCCTTCGCCATGCTAAAGTTGTCTAGACCACTTTGCGGAGCGCGACGATGACAGCCACCCCCCGTGCCACGACCATCACCCCGGGCAGTCTCGACAAGGCCCTGCTGGCCCGCGTGGCCACCGGCCCGGTGACGCTGGCCATCGCCGAATCGGCCCGCGCCGGCATCGAGGCCAGCGTCGCGGCAGTGCGCACGCTGGTGTCGCGGCACGAGCCGGTGTACGGCATCAACACGGGTTTCGGCAAGCTGGCGCAGACGCGTATCGCCGACGACCAGCTGACGCAGCTGCAGAAGAACCTGGTGCTGTCGCACAGCGCAGGCGTCGGGCAGCCGCTGGCCGCGCCCGTGGTGCGGCTGATGCTGCTGCTCAAGGCAGCGAGCCTGGCGCATGGCGTGTCGGGCGTGCGCATGGACGTGATCGAAGCGCTGCTCGCGCTGCTGGCGAACGACGTGCTGCCGGTGGTGCCCGAGAAGGGCTCGGTCGGCGCCTCGGGCGACCTGGCGCCGCTGTCGCACATGGCCGGCGTGCTGATCGGCGTCGGCGAGGCCTTCGTCGGCGGGAAGCGGATGAGCGCGCTCGAGGCGCTGCCCCATGCCGGGCTGAAGCCGCTCACCCTCGGCCCCAAGGAAGGCCTGGCGCTGCTCAACGGCACGCAGGCCTCGACGGCGCTGGCGATCCACGCCGCACTGCGCCTGGAGAACGTGTTCGACGCCGCTCTGGCGGTGGGCGCGATGACGGTGGACGCCGCCAAGGGTTCCGACACACCCTTCGACGACCGCATCCACGCGGTGCGCGGCCAGCGTGGCCAACGCCTGGTGGCGGCGCGCTACCGCGCCTGGCTGGCCGGCAGCGCGCTGCGCGCCTCGCACATCGATTGCGAGAAGGTGCAGGACCCGTACTGCCTGCGCTGCCAGCCGCAGGTGATGGGCGCCTGCCTCGACCAGATGGCCCATGCCTGGGGCATCCTGCTGACCGAGGCGAACGGCGTGTCGGACAACCCGCTGGTCTTCGCCGACACGATGGAAGCGCTGTCCGGCGGCAACTTCCACGCCGAGCCGGTGGCCTTCGCGGCCGACAACCTGGCGCTGGCGATCGCCGAGATCGGCGCGCTGTCCGAGCGCCGCACGGCCATGCTGATGGACCCGGTGCTGTCCAACCTGCCGGCCTTCCTGGTCGACAACGGCGGGCTCAACTCCGGCTTCATGATCGCGCAGGTGACCTCGGCGGCGCTGGCCTCGGAGAACAAGTCGCTCGCCCACCCGGCGAGCGTCGATTCGCTGCCCACCTCGGCGAACCAGGAAGACCATGTCTCGATGGCCACCTATGCGGCGCGGCGACTGCACCAGATGCTCGACAACACCGCCGGCATCGTCGGCATCGAGTGGCTGGCCGCGGCGCAGGCGCTGGACTTTCACCGGCCGATGCAGTCCTCGCCGGCGATCGAGACCTTCCATGCCCGGCTGCGCGCCAAGGTGCCGCGCCTGGCGGAAGACCGGCTGATGGCGCCGGACATCGCGACCGCGACGGCGCTGGTCGAACAAGGCGCCTCGTTGCCGGTTTGAACCTCAGTGTTCCATCTGGGCGGTCTTCAGAGACTCCGCCCGGATGTCTTCGGTCACCACCGCCTTCAGCTCCGAGAAGCGCGGCGTGGTCTTCACCGTGTAGTGGCGCGGGTAGGGCAGGTCGATCGCCAGCTCGTTCTTGATGCGCCCCGGCCGAGCGCTGAACACCACGCAGCGGTTGGCCATGAAGATCGCCTCGTCGACGTCGTGGGTCACGAACAGCACGGTCTTGCGGTGTAGCTCCCAGATCGACAGCAGCAGCTCCTGCATCAGCGCGCGGGTCTGGTTGTCGAGCGCGCCGAAGGGCTCGTCGAGCAGCAGGATCTTCGGGTCGTTGGCCAGCGCGCGGGCCAGGGCCACACGCTGCTGCATGCCGCCGGAGAGCTGCTTGGGGAAGTGGTTCTCGAAGCCGCGCAGGCCGACCTCGGCGATGAAACGCGCCGCGATCTCGGCCTGCTGCGCCGGCGTCATGCCCTTCTCGCGCAGGCCGAAGCAGATGTTCTGGTGCACGGTCAGCCAGGGGAACAGCGTGTAGCTCTGGAACACCATGCCGCGTTCGGCACCGGGGCCGCGCACCGCCTGCCCGTCGAGCAGCACCTCGCCCTGCGTCGGCGTGTCCAGGCCGGCGACGATGCGCAGCAGCGTCGACTTGCCGCAGCCCGAGGGGCCGAGCACGGTGATGAAGTCGTTGTGAGCGACTTCCAGGTCGGTGGGCTGCAGCGCCAGCGTCGGCGCGCCGCGATTGACGCCGGGGAAGGTGCGGCCGACGCCGCGGATGGAGAGGCGGCTCACAGCGAAGCCCAGCGGAACAGCGCGCGGTTGGCGCGCTTGAAAGCGAGGTCGGAGACGAGCCCGATCACGCCGATGGTGATGATGCCGAAGATGATCTGGTCGGTAGCCAGCAACGCCTGGCTGTCGGTGATCATGTGGCCGATGCCCTCCGAGGCGCCGATCAGCTCGGCGACGATCACGTAGGTCCAGGCCCAGCCGAGCACCAGACGCAGCGTCTCGGCCACCTGCGGCGCCGAGGCCGGGATCAGCACGCGCCGCACGATGCCCCAGTCGTTGGCGCCCAGCGTGTAGGCGGCTTCGACCAGGTCACGGCGTGTCGCGCCCACCGTCACCGCGATCATCAGCACCAGCTGGAAGAAGGAGCCGATGAAGATCACCGAGAGCTTCTGCGCCTCGCCGATGCCGGCCCACAGGATCAGCAGCGGGATGAAGGCCGAGGCCGGCAGGTAGCGCGCGAACGAGACGAAGGGCTCGAAGAAGGCCTCGATCGGCTTGTAGGCACCCATCAACACGCCCAGCGGCACGGCGATGATCGCCGCCAGCAGGAAGCCACCGACGACGCGCCACACCGTGAACCCGATGTCCTTCGCGAAATCCTGCTCGGCCAGCAGCGTCCAGCCCGATCGGACCATCGTTATCGGGTCGGCCAGGAAGGTCTTGGAGACGAAGCCACCCAGCGTGGCGAACGCCCACACGGCGAAGAACAGCACGAAGAAGCTGATGCCCAGGGCCAGTCTGGCCCCGGGCGAGACGTCGCGAAGCGGCTTCAAGGGACTACTTGATGAACTGCGTGTCGGCCAGCGCCTTCAGGTCGGGGATCTGCTTGATGATGCCGACCTCGAGCAGCAGGTCGGCCGCTTCCTTGCTGAACTGCGCATGCTCGCCGGCGAAGAACTTCTGGTTGGCCGCCTTGTCCTGCCAGCGCAGGTAGGCCTGGCTCTTCTCGAAGGCCTCGCCGCTCTGCTTGACGTCGGCGCCCATGATCTCGAAGCTCTTCTTCGGGTCGGCCTTGATCATCTCCAGCGCCGCGAAGTAGCCGTCGGCCAGTGCCTTGGCGGCCTTCGGGTTCTCCTTCAGGAACTTGGGCGTGCAGCCGAAGGTGTCCATCACCATCGGGTAGTCGAGCGTGGTGGCGATGATCTTGCCGGCCTCGGGCTTGGCGCGCACGGCCGACAGATACGGCTCGTAGGTCATCGCGGCGTCGATGCCGTCGGTGCCGGCGATCATCGCGTTGGCGGCCGGCTGCGGGCCCATGTTGACCACCTTGACGTCCTTCACCGACAGGCCGTTCTTCTTCAGGATCCAGGCCAGGCCGAAGTAGCCGGCTGTGCCCGGCGCGTCGGCGGCGACGGTCTTGCCCTTCAGGTCCGTGATCTTGCCGATGCCGGGCTTGACCACCATGCCGTCGGCGCCATAGCTCTTGTCGAGCTGGAAGATCTGCGTGGTGGCCACGCCGTTGGCATTCCACACCACCCAGGTCTCGACGGTGGTGGCGGCGCACTGGATGTCGCCCGAGGCGATGGCGAGGTGGCGGTCCTTCTGCGGAATCTTCTTGATCGACACGTCCAGGCCAAGCTTCTTGAACAGGCCGGCTTCCTTGGCCAGCGTCAAGGGCGCGAAACCGGTCCAGCCGGAAATGCCGATCGCTACCGGGGTTTCCTGGGCGGCGGCGGGCGCGGCGGCGGTCAGAATGGTGGCAGCGGTCGCCAGGGCGGTGAACGTGCGTTGGAGGATCATGGGGGCTCCTGCGTTGAGGTGGTTCCTTCGCCTTGCAAGGCGCGTGCCGCAGTCTACACTGCGGCCCTCACTTGTCTAGGCCACTTCAGCAAGGGTTGTCACGCATGGATCCGGACATCTTCGCACTGACCCGGGGCACGGCGCCGCTGCTGGTGTCGATCCCGCACGCGGGCACGCGCATCCCGCACGAGATCGAGCGGCGCATGACGCCCGCCGCGCTGCAGCGCGCCGACGTCGACTGGCACCTGCCGCAGCTGTATGCCTTCGCCCATGCGATGGGCGCGACGGTGCTGGCCGCCCACTACGCACGCCACGTGATCGACCTGAACCGCCCGCCGCAGGACGAGAGCCTCTACCCCGGCCAGGACGTCACCGGCCTGCTGCCGATGGACACCTTCCGCAAGGAGCCGCTGTACCTTGCCGGCCAGGAGCCCGACGCGGCCGAGCGCGATGAACGCCGCGAGCGGTTCTGGCGCCCGTACCACGATGCGCTGCGCGAGGAACTCGAGCGGCTGCGCGCCCTTCACGGCCAGGTGGTGCTGTGGGACGCGCACTCGATCTGCAGCGTGCTGCCACGCTTCTTCGAGGGCAAGCTGCCCGACCTGAACCTGGGCACCGCCGACGGCCGCGCCTGCGCGAGCGCCGTGCAGGCCGCGGCCGAGGCGCCGATGGCGGCGCAGACCGAGTTCAGCCACGTCAGCAACGGCCGCTTCAAGGGCGGCTGGATCACGCGTCACTACGGCGCGCCGGCGCAGGGCATCCATGCGCTGCAGCTCGAGATCTGCCACAGCACCTACATGGACGAGACCGCGCCCTTCGCCTACCGCACCGACCGGGCGGCGCGGGTGCAACCGCTACTGCAGCGGATGGTGGCGGCCGCCGTGCAGGCGCGTCCGTAGCGGGCTGGCGCCGATGGCGTAGGCCAGTTCGGCCGGGTGGTCGACGTTCCACAGGCACAGGTCGGCGGCCTTGCCGAGCTCGACGGTGCCGTGCGAATCGAGCAGGCCGAGCGCCTGCGCGGCGTGGCGCGTCACACCCAGCATCGCCTCGGCCGGTGTCATTCGGAACAGCGTGCAGGCCATGTTCATCATCAGCGGCAGGTGCGTGGTCGGGCTGCTGCCGGGGTTGCAGTCGGTCGCCACCGCCATCGGCACGCCGTGGCGGCGGAACAGGTCGATCGGCGGCACGTGCGTGTCGCGCAGGAAGTAGTAGGCGCCGGGCAGCATCACCGCCACCGTGCCGGACTGCGCCAGGGCCATCACGCCGGCCTCGTCGACATGCTCGAGGTGGTCGGCCGACAGCGCGCCGAACTCGGCGGCCAGTGCCGCACCGTGCATGTTCGAGAGCTGCTCGGCATGCAGCTTGACGGGCAGGGCGTGCTCGCGCGCCGCCTGGAAGACACGCCGCGTCTGCAGCAGGTCGAAGGCGATGGTCTCGCAGAAGGCGTCGACCGCATCGGCCAGGCGCAGCCGCGCCGCCTCGGGAATGATGTGCTCGACGACATGGCCGATGTAGTCGTCGGCCCGGCCCGCGTACTCCGGCGGCAAGGCGTGCGCGGCGAGCAGCGTGGTGCGCACGTTGACCGGCGCGCGCTGTGAGAGATCACGTGCCACCTTCAGGCACTTCAGCTCGTCCTTCAGCGACAGGCCGTAGCCGGACTTGATCTCGACCGTCGTGACGCCATGCGACATCAAGTCGTGCAGGCGGCGAGCCGACTGCGCGAAGAGGTCGGCGGGCACCGCCTCGCGGGTCTGCCTGACGGTGGAGACGATGCCGCCTCCGGCGCGCGCGATCTCCTCGTAACTCGCGCCCTGCAGGCGCAGCTCGAACTCGCGGGCGCGGTGGCCCGCGTGCACGAGGTGGGTGTGGCAGTCGATCAGACCGGGTGTGAGCAGCGCGCCCTCGGCGTCGATCTCCTCGCGCACCGGCGCATCCGGGTCGAGGTGGGTCATCGGCCCGAGGCCGGCGATCAGGCCGCCGAAGACCGCCACGAAGGCCGGCGGCGTGATGCTGCAGGCATCGTCGGTGCAGGTGACGATGCGCACATTGCGCAGCAGCAGGTCGATCGGCGGGGTCATTCCAGTTCGGCAAGCAGGCGGCCGCGGGCGGCGACGAAACGTCCGGCGGCCACTTCCGCATCGGCGTGGCGGCCATTCTGCACGCGCCGGGTGCCACCGACCCAGACGTCCTGGATGGTGGCGCGGCGATGGCTGGCGAAGACGTGGGTGGCGAGCTGCCGCGTCGGCGCGAGGCCGGTCAGCAGCGTGTCGCCGAGGAGCACGAAGTCGGCCTGCTGCCCGACCGAAAGGCCGCCGAGCGGCCGGCCCGAGGCCTGCGCGCCGCCGGCCACCGCCGACAGCCACAGCGCCTCGGCCACGCCGGGGCGCTGGCCGTCGGCGAGCACGTTGCGCTGGCGCTGCGCGAGGCGCTGGGTGTACTCGAGCAGGCGCAGTTCCTCGGCGGCATCGACGCTGGCGTGGCTGTCCGAGCCGATGCCCCAGGCGCCGCGCCAGGCGGTGGCGTCGAACACGCCGTCGCCGAGGTTGGCCTCGGTGGTCGGGCACAGGCCGATGACGGCACCGCGGCCGCGGGCGCCGGCGCGCTCGTGCTCGTCGAGGTGCGTGGCGTGAACCAGGCACCAGCGGGTGTCGACCGGCGCGTGGTCGAGCAGCCACTGCACCGGGCGCTGGCCGCTCCAGACTTCGCAGTCGAGCACTTCCTGGAGCTGCTCGGCGACGTGGATGTGCACCGGTGCGCTGGGGTCCAGCCGGGTCAGGCCGGCCAGCAGTTCGGTCAGCGCCGGTGGTGCCACTGCACGCAGCGAGTGCGGTGCGACGCCGGTGCGCACGCCCTGCTGGCGCAGCGTCTCGACGATGCGCAGCAGGTCGTCCACGCCCTGGACGAAGCGCCGCTGGTCGTCGCGCGGCGGCCTGGCGCCGAAGCCACTGTGCTGGTAGAGCACCGGCAACATCGTCAGGCCGATGCCGGCGCGCCGCGCTGCCGCCACCAGGCGCAGCGACATCTCCGCCGGGTTTGCGTACGACTGTCCGGCCGGGTCGTGGTGCACGTAGTGGAACTCGCAGACCGCCGTGTAGCCGGCACGCAGCATCTCGATGTAGAGATGCGTGGCGATGTCCTCGAGTTCGTCCGGCCCGAGCAGCGCCGCGAAGCGGTACATCAGGTCACGCCAGGTCCAGAAGCTGTCCTGCTCGGCGCCACGGTATTCGGTGAGGCCGGCGAAGGCACGCTGGAAGGCGTGTGAATGCAGGTTCGGCATGCCGGGCAGCAGCACGCCGGGGGCGCGCTCGACCCCGGCAGGCGGTGCCTGCGCGGCCTCGACGCGAGTCAAGGTGCCAGCCTCGTCCCACGACAGCAGCACGTCGCGAGCCCAGCCACTCGGCAGCAGGGCGTGGTCGGCGATCAGGGCGTTCATCGGAACGGATCGTGGCACAGGCGCACATGCAGCAGCGCGGCGGCGCTGCCATCGGCGTTCGGCGCCACGGTCATCGGCGACTCCAGGCCGCACCACAGCAGCGCCTGCATCGGCTGCAGCGTCTCGGCCCCGGCCTGCCAGCTGCCGGCCACCGACATCAGGAAGGTGACATGGCCGGAGGCGATCGCGCACGCGTCGTGCAATACGCGCACGTCGGCGCGCCAGCGGCCGCGGCGGGTCCTCACATTGAAGTCGCTGCAAGGCCCCGCGGTCAGCCGCGCCTCGATGGCGCGCTCGCCGGCGAAGGTCCAGGGCTGCAGCGGCCGCAGCGCATGCGCAGCCGTGCCGTCGTCCGGTTGCAGCGCCATGCCCGCGCCACTCAGCAACACGATGCATCGGTCCACGCCGGGGAAGGCCGAGAAGGGCGCGTCGTGATCGACCTCGGCCAGGCTGAGCCGCCAGTCGAAGTCGTCGGTGCCCGCGCCGGCCGGCTCAACGGCGATCTCGCGTGTCGTGCCGGCGCCGTTCTTCCAGCGCTGCGGCGGCAGCGTGCCCAGGTCGAGGCGCTGCGCGGCTGCGAGAGGGGCAGCGGTCATGCGCGCAGCATCGGCAGGTTCAGCCCCTGCTCGCGCGCCGTGCGGATGGCCAGTTCGTAGCCGGCGTCGGCATGGCGCATCACGCCACTGCCGCAGTCGTTGACGAGCACGCGGGCGAGGCGCTTCGCTGCAGCATCGGTTCCGTCGGCAACGATCACCATGCCCGAGTGCTGTGAGTAGCCCATGCCGACGCCGCCGCCGTGGTGCAGCGACACCCAGGTGGCGCCGCCCGAGGCGTTGAGCAGGGCATTGAGCAGCGGCCAGTCGGAGACGGCATCCGTGCCGTCCTTCATGGCTTCGGTCTCGCGGTTCGGGCTGGCCACCGAGCCGGTGTCGAGGTGGTCTCGGCCGATCACGATCGGCGCCTTCAGTTCGCCGGACTTCACCATCTCGTTGAAGGCCAGGCCGGCGACGTGCCGCTCGCCCAGCCCCAGCCAGCAGATGCGCGCCGGCAGGCCCTGGAACGCGATGCGCTGGCCGGCCATGTCGAGCCAGCGGTGCACGTGAGCGTTGTTCGGGAACAGTTCCTTGATCTTCGCGTCGGTCTTGCGGATGTCGTCCGGGTCACCCGACAGCGCCACCCAGCGGAACGGCCCTTTGCCCTCGCAGAACAGCGGCCGGATGTAGGCCGGCACGAAGCCGGGGAAGTCGAAGGCGTTCTTCACGCCCTGGTCGAAGGCGACCTGGCGGATGTTGTTGCCGTAGTCGACGGTCGGCACGCCCATGGCGTGGAAGTCGAGCATCGCGCGCACGTGCACCGCGCAGGACTCGGCGGCGGCCAGCTCGAGCGCCGCATGCTGCGCCGGGTCGGCCTGAGCGGCGCGCCATTGGGCCACCGTCCAACCCGCCGGCAGGTAGCCATTGATCAGGTCGTGCGCCGAGGTCTGGTCGGTCACCAGGTCGGGCTTGGTGCCGCCGGCCTTCGCGCGCTTGACCAGCTCCGGCAGGATCTCCGCGGCATTGCCGAGCAGGCCAATCGACACCGCCTCGCGCTTCGCGGTGTGCTCCTGGATCAGGCGCAGCGCGTCGTCGAGGTCCTTCGCCTGCTTGTCCAGATAGCGGGTGCGCAGCCGGAAGTCGATGCTGCTCTGCTGGCACTCGATGTTCAGCGACACCGCGCCGGCGAACGTGGCGGCCAGTGGCTGCGCGCCGCCCATGCCGCCCAGGCCGGCGGTGAGGATCCAGCGGCCTTCCATGCTGCCGCCGAAATGCTGGCGCCCCGCCTCGGCGAAGGTCTCGTAGGTGCCCTGCACGATGCCCTGGGTGCCGATGTAGATCCACGAGCCAGCCGTCATCTGGCCGTACATGAACAGACCCTGGCGGTCGAGCTCGTGGAAGTGTTCCCAGGTCGCCCACTTGGGAACGAGGTTCGAGTTGGCCAGCAGCACGCGCGGCGCGTCGGCATGGGTCTTGAACACGCCGACCGGCTTGCCCGACTGGATCAGCAGCGACTCGTCGTCGTTCAACTCCTTCAGGCACTCGAGGATGCGGTCGAAGCTGGCCCAGTCGCGCGCCGCGCGGCCGATGCCGCCGTAGACGACCAGTTCCTCGGGGCGTTCGGCCACCTCGGGGTCGAGGTTGTTCTGCAGCATGCGGAACGCCGCTTCGGCCAGCCAGGACTTGCACGAGATCGTGCTGCCGCGCGGCGCACGCACCACTCGGCCGGGGGCGCTGCGGGCGGCTTGGGCGGCGGCGTGGGCCACGCGGTTCTGGTCGGCGGGTGAGTTCATGGCGGCGGCTTCCAGTGGAGAGGTTTGGCAAAGTGGCCTAGACCACTTTGCGAAGGATCGGCGAAATCGATGCGTCCGTCAAGCGCCTGACGCGTCTTCCGGCAGCGCCTGGCCGATCTCGTCGAAACGCGCCAGCAGCCACTGGTGCGCGGCCGAGCGGTCGTGGCGCACGTGCCAGAGCGCGTCGGCGTACACCGTCCCGGGCTCCACGGGCAGTTCGCGCACCACCAGCCGCTCCTGCAGCCCGGTCAGCGGCAGAAAGCCGTCGGGCAGCACGGTCAGGTGGTCGCAGGCCGCCACCACATGCGCGGCGGTGAAGAACTGATTGACCGTCAGCGCGATGTGCCGCGTGCGGCCTTCGCTGGCCAGCGCCTGGTCGACGAACCCGTGCGCGCGGCCGCTGAAGCTGACCAGCACGTGGCTGGCAGCGCAGAAGGCGTCCAGCGTCAGCAGCGCGTCGGCCAGCGGGTGGCCGCTCCGCATCGCACACACATACCGGCCCTCGGCCAGCCGGCGGTGGCGCAGCGGCGCGACCCGCCCTTGGGCGACCAGCGATGCCACCGTCTCCGGGAAGTAGCCGATCGCGAAGTCGATGTCGCCCTGGCTGAACAGCCCGCGCGGGTCGCGGTCGAGCAGCGGCCGCACCTCGATCTGCGGCCGGGCCTCGAGCGCCTCGAAGCGCGCCATCAGTGCCGGCAGCATCAGGGCCGCGACAGCGTCCGCCATGGCCAGGCGGAAGACACGGGTGTCGGTGGTGGGGTCGAAGTCGCCGGGCTCCAGCGCCGAACGCAGCTGGCCCAGCGCCGCACGCACCTGCGGCCACAGCGCCTCGCCGAAGGCGGTGGGCTGGACGCCTCGCGCCGCTCTTGTCAGCAAGTCTTCACCTACTGAGTCTCGTAAGCGCTTCAAGGCATTGCTGACTGCCGGTTGCGTCATGGCCAGACGCTGGGCAGCGCGCGTGATGCTGCCTTCGGCCATCACCGTGTCAAATACACGCAGCAGGTTGAGGTCGAGCGTGCGGAAGTTCATGGTTCACAGCTCATCATTTCGGTGAATGTCGACTATTCATAACATTCACTGCAACGCATGAGTGTTTACCCTATACTGCACCGCAGCATCAATCCGATGCCAAGGAGAAAAACGCCATGACCAGCCATTCCCTGCCTTCGCAAGCATTCCGGTCGGCTCGCCCGCTGGGCGTCGGCCAGGCACTGAGCAATCTGGCTCTCGCCACGGCACGCCTGACCCAGGCACTGCTGTCCTCGCTGCGCCGACCCGTGCGCCACAACCGTCGCCTGAGCGTGATCGAAGAGGCCAACGAACTGCGCAACTTTGCGAGCGCCTACCTGCGCACCGACCCTGGCTTCGCGGCCGACCTGATGGCCGCCGCCGATCGTCACGAACTCACCGACGCGAAGGCCTGAGCGCCTTCCGACCACGAAAGGAGGTCTTCATGACCACCGTCACCATGAACATTCCCGCGCACCACGCCTTCACCATCGAAGGGCCGGCGCCGCGCCTGTCCGACTGGCTCGCCCGAGCCGTGCTGAAGCTGCAATCGGTCGGCGACCTGCTGCGCATGCCCGCCCCGGGCGTGCCGGAGGCCACCGCGCAGTTGCTGCGCATGGCCGAGGCCTACGAGTCGACGCAGCCGAGCTATGCGGCCGACCTGCGCGCCGCCGCCACGATGGCCGGTCAGGCTCACGCCGACCAGCGCTGAACCCGCCCATCTGAAACGACAAAGGCCGGCATTCGCCGGCCTTTTGTCATTCCGGGCCAAACCCGCTCAGGCGGCCAGGCGCGCCTCGATCTTCGCCTTGGTGGCCTTCAGCGCCTCGGGCAGGTGGTACGAGAGCTGGTTGAACAGTTCGGCGTGCAGCGTCATCTCGGCCCGCCACTCCGCCGCATCGATGCGGGTGACCTGGTCGAACTGGGCGCGGCTGAAGTCCAGGCCCTTCCAGTTCAGATGCTCGTAGTTCGGCGTCACGCCGAAGACATGCTCCTCGCCACCGCCCGTGCCCTCCAGGCGTTCGACCATCCACTCGAGCACGCGCATGTTCTCGCCATAACCCGGCCAGACGAACTTGCCGTCCGGCCCCTTGCGGAACCAGTTGACGCAATAGATCTTCGGCAGCGTCGAGCCCGCGGCCTGCAGCCTGGCGCCCAGGTCCAGCCAGTGCTGGAAGTAGTCGCTCATGTTGTAGCCCATGAAGGGCAGCATGGCGAACGGGTCGCGGCGCACCACGCCCTGCGCGCCGGCGGCGGCGGCGGTGGTCTCCGAGCCCATGGTGGCGGCCATGTAGACACCTTCGGTCCAGTCGCGCGCCTCGGTGACGAGCGGCACGGTGGTCGAGCGGCGGCCGCCGAAGATGAAGGCATCGATCGCCACACCGTTCGGGTTGTCCCACTCGGCGTCGAGCGCCGGGTTGTTGGTCGCGGCCACCGTGAAGCGCGCGTTCGGGTGTGCGGCCTTGGCGCCGGTCTCCTTGGCCAGTGCCGGCGTCCAGTCCTTGCCCTGCCAGTCGATCAGGTGCGCCGGCGGGGTGTCGGTCATGCCTTCCCACCAGACGTCGCCGTCGTCGGTCAGCGCGACGTTCGTGAAGATCACGTCACGCTCGAGACTGGCCATGCAGTTCTCGTTGGTCTTGTGGTTGGTGCCCGGCGCCACGCCGAAGTAGCCGGCCTCGGGGTTGATCGCGTACAGGCGGCCGTCGGCATGCGGCTTGATCCAGGCGATGTCGTCGCCGATGGTGGTGACCTTCCAGCCCTTCAGCTCCGCCGGCGGGATCAGCATCGAGAAGTTGGTCTTGCCGCAGGCGCTCGGGAAGGCGGCGGCCAGGTGGTACTTCCTGCCCTTCGGCGACGTCACGCCGAGAATCAGCATGTGCTCGGCCAGCCAGCCCTGGTCACGGCCCATGGTGGAGGCGATGCGCAGCGCGAAGCACTTCTTGCCCAGCAGCGCGTTGCCGCCGTAGCCCGAGCCGTAGCTCCAGATTTCCTGCGTCTCGGGGTAGTGGACGATGTACTTGGTCTTGTTGCAGGGCCACGCCGCATCCTTCTGGCCCGGCTCGAGGGGCGCGCCGACGGTGTGCAGGCAGGGCACGAAGAAGCCGTCGCTGCCGAGCACGTCGAGCACGGCGCGGCCCATGCGCGTCATGATCTTCATGTTGACGGCCACGTAGGGGCTGTCCGACAGCTCGACGCCGATGTGCGCGATCGGCGAACCGATCGGGCCCATGCTGAACGGCACCACGTACATCGTGCGGCCGCGCATGGCGCCGCGGAACAGTGCCTTGTCGCCGGTCTGCAGCAGTTCGCGCATCTCGGCCGGGGCCATCCAGTTGTTGGTCGGGCCGGCGTCCTCCTTGCGCTCGCAGCAGATGAAGGTGCGGTCCTCGACGCGCGCCACGTCGCTCGGATCGCTGCAGGCCAGGTAGCTGTTCGGGCGCAACTCGGGGTTGAGCCGCTTCATCGTGCCAGCGGCCACCAGCTGGCCGCACAGCCGGTCGTATTCATCCTGCGAGCCGTCGCACCAGTAGACGTCCTTCGCTTCGGTCAGCGCCGCCATCTCGGCGACCCAGGACAGCAGCCGGGCATGGCGGACATAGGCGGGCGCGTTCAAGCGCACCCCTTCGAGCACGGGACGGTTCATGTCGGATCCAATCGTCAAAGTCAGTAAGCGGGATTGGGGAAGCCGGCGGGGCCCGGTTCGCGGACCCGGAGGGCTTGCCCAATGCCGCTGCGCGCAGCGCCGCGAGAGTTACGGCGGGTTTCGTGGCGGCGCCGGATCTCGGCATGCGGGCCACTTGCGCGAGAGGCTGGAAGGATTGTCGATCCAGTGTAATTGCGCGGTAACCACCGGAGCCCGGGGGTCCATGCATTTCCGGAATAGTTTCATGCCGAGCGCCGCACCTATGATTCCGCCCATGAGTTCACGTCGCCTCTTGCTTGGCGCCGCGGTGGCGCTGGCCCTGCCCTCGCTGGCCCGCGCTCAGCAGCGCCAGTCGCTTGCCGACCCCTTGCGCCTGGGCGCCGACCAGGCCCTGGTCGACTCCGGGCTGGCCGCCGCGCTGCGGACCGGCTTCGGCCGCGACACCGGCGTGGCCGTGCAACTGGTACCCGGCCTCGCCCTGCCGTTGCTGGAAGCGCTCGAGCGCGGCGAACTCGACGCGGTGCTGAGCAACGCCCCGGACGCAGAGGAAAGGCTCGACCGGCAGGGGCTGGTTCACGATCGCCGGCGCGTTGCCGATGCGGCACTGGTGCTGGTCGGCCCGGCGCCGTCGAAGAAGAAGCCCGATCCGGCCGGCGTCGCGCGCATGACCGACATCACGCAGGCGCTCACGCAGTTGCGCGACGCAGCACTGGCCAGCCCCGGCACGATCAGCTTCCTGAGCGCCGGCGACGCCTCCGGCAGCCACGCCGCCGAACAGGCGCTGTGGCGCGCGGCGAAGATCGCCCCGGCCGCGCCGTGGTACATCAAGGCGCAGCAGGGCTCGCTGGCGTCCCAGGCGCGGCAGCTGGGTGCCTATGCGCTGGTCGAGCGCGGCGTGTGGCTGGGCCGCGGCGGCGCGCCGCTGGCGGTGCTGGTCGAGGGCGATCCGCTGATGACGGTGCCGGTGCACGTGATGCGCTCGTTCCGCGTCAACCACGCGGGCGGCAAGTTGTTCACCGGCTGGATCAGCGGCCCGAAGGGGCGCGCCATCGTCGCCGCACAGCGCGGCTACCGGACACCGGGCTGAGGTCACGGGCCATGGGGCGCATCGCCAGCCTGAACGTCGCCGCCGCGCAACCGGTCGAGATCCACGGGCGCCAGGTGATGACCGCGATCGGCAAGCGGCCGGTCGAAGGTGCGCGGCGTGTCGGCCCGCTGGGCATCGAGGGTGACGAGCAGGCCGACCTGTCGGTGCATGGCGGCCTGTCCAAGGCGGTCTATGCCTACCCGTCGGAGCACTACCCGTTCTGGCAGACGGTGCGCGGCCAGGCCCGCGCCGCGCTGTGGGACGACACGCTGCCGCCGGGTGCCCTCGGTGAGAACCTGACCCTCTCCGGCCTGCTGGAAAAGGACGTCTGCGTCGGCGACGTGCTGCGGTTCGCGGACTGCGAACTCGCCGTCAGCGAGCCGCGCTTCCCCTGCTTCAAGTTCAACGCCACGATGGGCTTCGACCAGGCCGCCAAGTTGATGTTCGCCAATGCCTGGTGTGGTTTCTACCTGGCGGTCCGCATCGCGGGTACCCTGCGTGCCGGCGAGTCGTTCGAGTTCATCGCCGGCCCGCGTGAAGTGGGTATCGTCGAGCTGTTCCGCGCCCGCGCTGCCGCTGCAAAGCAGCGCTGAAGCGGCCGTTCAACCAGGAAGGAGAACCAAGATGGGCATCGTGAGCTTTTTCAAGGAAGCCGGCGAGAAGCTGTTCGGCAGCAAAGACACCGAGGCCGCTGCGGCCGCCGCCGCTCAGGCGCCGAGCCAGGCCGAGTTGCAGGAGCGCGCGGCCAAGGCCAATGCCTTGGCCGCCAAGGCGATCGAGGACTACATCGCGACGCAGAAGCTCTCCGCCGACGGCCTGCAGGTGCAGTTCGACGGCGCCAGCAGCACGGTGACCGTCGCCGGCGTAGCCGCCGACCAGGCCACCAAGGAGAAGATCCTGCTGTGCTGCGGCAACGTCAGCGGCGTGGCGCAGGTGTCCGACCTGATGACCGTCGCACAGCCGGCCGACGAGTCGCAATACCACACGGTGGTGCGCGGCGACACGCTGTCGGCCATCGCCAAGAAGTTCTATGGCAACGCCAACGCGTACCCGAAGATCTTCGAGGCGAACAAGCCGATGCTGTCGCACCCGGACAAGATCTACCCGGGGCAACTGCTGCGCATCCCGCCGGCCTGACCGAGCGACCTCAGGCGGCCGCGGGCTCCAGCGCCGGATAGTCGGTGTAGCCCGCGGAGCCGCCGCCGTAGAAGGTCTCGCGCTTCGCTTCGTTCAGCGGCGCGTCCTCGCGCAGGCGCCGCACCAGGTCCGGATTGGCGATGAAGGGCTTGCCGAAGGCCACCAGGTCGGCCGCGCCGCGCGCGACCACGCCCAGCGCCATGGCGCGGTCGTAGCCGTTGTTGACCATCCACGCGCCGGCCGGGTGCTCGCGCTTGTAGATGCGGCGCAGCGCGTCGAAGTCGAACGGCACCGCGTCGCGCGGGCCGCCGGTGGCGCCCTCGATCAGGTGCAGGTAGGCCAGCTTCAGCGGGGCGAGGCGCTCCACCACGTGGCCGTACAACGCCTGCGCGTCGCTGTCCTGCCCCAGGTCGTTGGCCGGCGTCACCGGCGACAGGCGCAGGCCCGTGCGGCCGGCGCCGATCTCGGCGACAACGGCATCCATCACCTCGAGCAGCAAGCGCGCGCGGTTGGCCACCGAGCCGCCATAGGCATCCGTGCGGTCGTTCAGGCTGTCGCGCAGGAACTGCTCGAGCAGGTAGCCGTTGGCGCCGTGGACCTCGACGCCGTCGAAGCCGGCCTCGATCGCGTTGCGCGCCGCGGCGCGGTACTCGGCGATCAGGCGCGGCAGTTCATCGGTGCGCAGCGCACGCGGCGCCGACACGGCCTCGAAGCCCTTCGCGGTGTAGGTCTTGGTGTTCGCCGCGCGGGCACTGGACGACACCGGCACCATGCCCTCGGGCAGCAGCGACACGTGCGAGATGCGCCCGACATGCCAGAGCTGGATGACGATGCGCCCGCCGGCCGCATGCACGGCGTCGGTGACACGGCGCCAGCCGGCGACCTGCTCGCGGCTGTAGATGCCCGGGGTGTCGAGGTAGCCCTGGCCCTCGGGTGAGATCTGCGAGGCCTCGGTGACGATCAGCCCGGCGCTGGCGCGCTGGCGGTAGTACTCGACCTGCAGGTCGCCGGGCACCCGACCGGGCAGCGCCCGGTTGCGCGTCAGCGGCGCCATGACGATGCGGTTGGCCAGCGTGATGTCGCCAGCCCGGAAGGGGGTGAAGAGGGTGTGCATGGGGCGAGTGAACCAGAAAGCTTCGCGAACCGCCTCGCCACGGGCATTTCCAGATCCGATATAAGCATGCGCGCGACGCCGCTCGGCGGCAGGCGATACTGTCGCCGCCGACCCTGCCGACCGACCGCCCATGCTCGCCTACCGACACGCCTTCCACGCGGGCAACCACGCCGACGTCCTCAAGCACATCGTGCTGGTGCAGGTGCTGCGCTACATGAACGCCAAGGACAAGCCGTACCGGTTCGTCGACACCCACGCCGGCGCCGGCGGCTACTCGCTCGAAGGCCGCTACGCGCAGAAGAAGGGCGAGTACGAGCGCGGCATCGGCACGCTGTGGGGCCGCGACGACCTGCCCGAGGCGGTGGCCGACTACGTCGAGCGCGTGCGCGAGTTCAACCCCAGCGGCGCGCTCGAGCAGTACCCCGGCTCGCCGGCGATCGCACGCATGCTGCTGCGGCCCGGCGACCAGATGCGCCTGTTCGAGCTGCACCCGACCGAGCACCGCATCCTGGAGTCCTACCTCGGCAGCGAGCGCAACGTGGAGGTCAAGCATGCCGACGGCTTCGACAGCCTGAAGGGCCAGTTGCCGCCGTCGACGCGCCGCGGCGTGGTGCTGATCGACCCGAGCTACGAGGGCCATGGCGACTACGGCCGCGTGATCGCCACGCTGCGCGACGCCGTGCAGCGTTTCGCCGAGGGCGTCTACCTGGTCTGGTACCCGCAGGTGCAGAAGGTCGAGGCGGCCGAACTGCCGCGCCGGCTGCAGGCACTCGCGCCCAAGGGCTGGCTGCACGCACGCCTGAGCGTGGCGCGTGCCGATTTGCAGGGTTTCGGCCTGGCCGGCAGCGGCATGTTCGTGATCAACCCGCCCTACACGCTGCACGACACGCTGGCCGGCGTGCTGCCCTGGCTGGTGGAAACGCTCGGCCAGTACGAAGGCGCGAGCTACGTGCTGGATCAGCGCGCTGGCTGAGACGCAATCGCCGCCGGCTGCGCATGCATCTTGCGCAGTTGCTCCAGCCAGGCGGACCAGTCGATTGGGCCGGACTCGAAGCGCTTCTTCAGGTTGGCGAGCACGGCGCCCCAGGCCCGGTCGAAGTAGGCGTGGGCCTGGTCCCACTCGGCGCCTTCACCCCAGCCGACGTGGTGCAGGCTCACCCGCGTGGACGTCCCTTCCAGCTCCTTCAGCCGCACGATCACGAAGCTGCGTTGCTGCCGCACCTGCGGCAGGTGCGGCGGCGCATTCCAGTCGAAGCTGAGCATGGTGGGCGCCTGCAGCGCCATGTAACGCATGTCGTCCGCGCCCTTCGCGCCGGGCGCCGCGAACGGGTCGAAGTGGACATGAAATGCGCCTCCGACGCGGGCCTCGATCTCGGCGCCGGGCGCGAAGAAGGAGGTGACGCCCTCGCGCGTCGTCCAGGCCCGCCAGACCTCGGCGATCGGCGCGGCCACCACCACTTCCTTGTGCAACGCCCGCTCCTGTGCGCCGGCAAACGAAGCAAGCACCAACAACATGACTGCCATCAGGCGGCGCATCGGCAACTCCCACGGTGTGCGATCGGTCCAGCGTAGTCCTGCCATTGACCGGCGGCAAGCCGCTGGCGCAACAAGCGCTTACCGGCGAGCGACAAGCCGTGTCAGTCGCAACCAGGGCACGCTTCTTGATGCGTTGCCCTGCCGCCTGTAACCGACACCCCGCCCGATGACCCCCTTGCACCGACTCCTGGCCCTCGCCGCACTGGCGCTTGCCACGCTCGGGCTCGGTGGCTGCACCACCACGCTGGTGGTGATGCACGTCTACGACAAGCTCACCGACGGCGACCCGACCTCGTGCTTCCGCCTGAACACGGTGGAACGTGCCCTGCAGCCGCGCTGCGGCCGCTACGTCGAAGGCAGCCTGGCGCAGCGCGACATCGCCAGCCCGCAGCTGCCGGTCTGCCCGCTGACGCTGGCGGCACGCGACCCCGCCCTGTGGCCGGTGCTGCCCGAGCTGGTTGCCAAGGGCGCGACGCCCGAGGCCTGCACCGCCGCGCCCTGGGTGGCGCTGGCCCAGGCCCAGCCCTGCCCGGACTTCGCAAGCGCCTCGCCGCAGCAGCTGCAGGCGTTGCGCTGGCTCGCCGAGGCCGATTCGCGCGCCATCCACCATGACGTGGTGCGCACCCTGAGCTGCCCGAACGCCCGCGTCGCCGGCCTCGACGGCGTGCTCGAACAGTGGCTCGAACAGGACCAGCTGCGCGCCGATGCGCTGCCCTTCGGCATGCTCGGTGCGCTGCACCCCTCGCACCTGCGCTCGCCACTGGCGCGCCAGCTGGAGTCGCGCGGTCACACCGCCGTGGCCGGGCTCGGCGCCTACGGCGGCAAGCTCGCGCCGGGCTTCGAGGAGGCGCTGCGCACGGCCGACTACGACGCGCTCGACTGGTGGATCCAGCGCGTGCCGACCCTCGTCAACCGCGCACCGCCGTCCAGCGGCAACCAGCTGCCCTGGGCGCCGCTGGCCCGCGTGCTGGCACCGGCCTTCGTGCCCGACCCGGTCAAGCAGCGCGAAGTGGTGTCCTACCTGCTCGCCCACGGCGCCGAGCCGTGGCGTGCGCTGCCGCACGACCCGCAGCAGACGCCGGCCTCGCTGGCGATGAAGATGAACAGCCCGCTGGCCGAGACGCTCGCCGGGCCGCGCGTCGCGACGTCGCGCGGCGCCGCTCCGGTGGCCGCGACCGCCGCCACGGCAGCGATCTTGCCGCGCCGCTGAGCGTACGAGCGCACGGCGCTCAGTCGGCGTCGCGCTTGAGGTCGCGGAAGGCCGCGAACAGCCACGAGCGCATGCCCACCACCAGCGTATAGGGCCGCTTCTGCTCAGGCGCCAGCTTCTGGTCGGCCAGGTGCTGCTGCGCGAAGTCCTGGCCGACGCGCTGCAGCCGCTCGACGAAGCTCGCCGCGAGGCTGCGGCCGATCTGACCGTGCACCAGCATCAGCATCTCGCCCTCGCCGTCGAAGCCGCCGCTGAAATAGTCGTCGGCGACATGCTCGCGGAAGTAGGCCATCACCGGGCCGTTCGGCCGCCAGCGGAAGCCCTTGGCCACCTTGAGCCGGTAGCGGTTCAGCGGGCGCAGTTCGATGATGCCGAGCCGGTCGAGCTGCACCAGGTACTTCACGCACTCGGCGTCGGTGAAGGTGTAGGTGGCGACCATCTGCTCGAAGGTCCACTGGCTGAAGGCGCAGATCGCCACCAGCAGCAGCTTGCGATCGGCGATCACCGCCGACTCCTGATCGTGCGTCAGCTCGCGACGCAGCGGCTGCGCGTCGGCCACTTTCCTGGCCAGATCGGCGAAGTCCATCTTCAGCACGCGCAGCACCTCGTCGATGCGCGACAGCGGCATGTCCGCCTTGGCGAAGATGCGCTTGATGCTCGACTCGGCCATGCCGAGTTCGCGCGCCAGGTCGGCGTAGGTCAGGCCGGCCGCCTTCAGCTCGGCTTTCAGCGCGGTGATCAGGTCGTGTGTCGTGCTCATACTCAGAACCCCCGAAAAGTACCGCTATGAGATACCTGAGGCCTGCTTCTGTGCAACCCTCCTAGGGGGGATGGATACCCGCCCTGAGGTTCGAGAGGATGCGCCCACCTTCAACAACCCGACAGGGATTTCGACATGAACAGCGCCACGATCCATCAAGACACCAAGGCCTGGAAGGCCCAGGTCTGGATCTCCTTCGGCCTGGCCGCCAGCCTGTGCGCCATCGGCCTGGCCTACCTGCCCGGCCAGGACCTGGACCGCGCCTTCATGTTCATGGGCTACGGCTTCTGCCTGTCGGCGGCCTTCATGGTCGCCAAGTACGTGCGCGACAACCAGCACAAGCGTGTCGACACGCCGATGTGGGGCATGGTGGTCTGGGGCGGCTTCGCGCTGGCCATGTCCTTGACCGGCTGGGGCCTGTGGCGCATGGACGTCAACCCGACCTACAAGGCCTTCCTCGGCGTGTGCTGGATGTTCCTGATCTCCAGCGTGTTCACCCTGGCCAAGACGCTGCGCGACGCTCACGAAGCACGTGTCGCCGAGATCCGCCACGAAGCCCGCCGCATGGCCAACGAGCAGTGAGCCCCGTCATGAACATGAACCTGATTCGATCGATCGCCGCGGCCGCCGCACTGGCTGCTGCCCTGCACGGCCCGGCGCGGGCCCATGTGAACGCCTCGGACGCCAGCGCGCTCTCGGCCCTGCCGATCGCGGTGTCGGTCGCGGCGCCGGCGATGCTGCTGTCCGGCGGTGTGATGCTGACGGTGGTCGCCGTCGAGGCCTCCGCCGAGGGCACGGTGTGGGTGCTGGAGCGCGCCTCGGATGGCGCGCGTGCCAGCGTCACGCTGTCGGCCGCAGCCGTTGGCGGGGTGTCGGTGGTCGCCGGCACCGCCGTGGTGGTCACCGCCTTCAGCGCCGGCTGGGTGCTGTCGACGGCGGGCAAGGCGCTGGCCTACATCCCGAACGAGATCGGTGCCGCGCTGCTGCACAACGAACGGTTGACGCGATGAAGACCGCACGGGTTCTCGCGTTCGCCGTCGTGCTGGCCGCCACCGCCGGCGCAGCCCAGGCCGGCCGCAGCTGCGAGCAGATGCCGCCGCAGGCCGCCAACGTGCAGCGCGCGATGGTGCTGGCCGAGCGCACCGCGCGTGCGCTCGACGCGACCGGCGCGCAGGTGGTGGTGCTGGCACGCGACGGGCAGGACCTGTCGAAGTACGACCTGGCCTGGTCGCACCTCGGCCTGGCCTACAGGGACGGCGCGCGCTGGCGCGTCGTGCACAAGCTCAACAGCTGCGGCAGTGCGCAGGCATCGGTGTACCGCCAGGGCCTGGGCGAGTTCTTCCTCGACGACCTGCACGACTACAAGGCCGGCCTCGTGGTGCCCAACCCCGCGGTGCAGGCGCGGCTGCTCGCCACGCTGCGTGACAACACGCAGGCCACGCGCATGCACACCGGCGCCTACAGCATGGTCGCCTACCCCTGGTCGCAGCGCTACCAGCAGTCCAACCAGTGGGCGCTGGAGACGCTGGCGATGAGCCAGGAGCCCGCAGCCACCAGCCGCGAGCGCGCGCAGGCCTGGCTGCGCCTGCAGGGCTACGAGCCGACCACCCTGCGCCTGGGCGCGCTGACCCGCCTGGGCGCCCGCACCACCGCGGCCAACATCGCCTTCGACGACCACCCGAACGAGAAACGCTTCTCGGATCGCATCGAGACCGTCACCGTCGACTCCGTCTTCGCGTGGTTGAATCGCAGCGGTCTCGGCGGGCCCGTGCAGGTGATCCGCTGACGCTGCAACAGAAGAACATCCAGGAGGACGACGACTTGAGCGCACCGCACGACCCGCATCCCAACCAGTTCGCGCTGCTCGGCCAGCGCCGCTTCGCGCCCTTCTTCTGGGCGCAGTTCCTCGGCGCCGGCAACGACAACCTGTTCAAGTTCGCCTTCACCGTGATGGTGACCTTCGGCACGGCCAGCGCCAGCGGCCTGGCGCCGGCGCTGGTGGTGCAGCTGATCGCCGCGCTGTTCATCCTGCCCTACGTGCTGTTTTCCGCCACCAGCGGGCAGCTGGCCGACAAGTACGACAAGGCCACGCTGATCCGCTTCGTCAAGAGCCTGGAGATCGCGCTGATGGCGCTGGCGGTCTGGGGCTTCACCTCGAAGAACGTGACCGTGCTGCTGGCCGTCACCTTCGGCCTGGGCCTGCACTCGACGCTGTTCGGCCCGGTCAAGTACGCCTACCTGCCGCAGCACCTGAACGAGCGCGAGCTGACCGGCGGCAACGGCATGGTGGAGATGGGCACCTTCGTCGCCATCCTGCTCGGCAACGTGGTCGGCGGCCTGCTGATCGCGATTCCGGAGGTCGGCCCGAGCTACGTGGCCTGGAGCTGCCTCGGCCTGGCCGTGCTCGGCCGCGCCGCGGCGCAGTTCGTGCCCAGCGCACCGGCCACCGACGCCAGCCTGAGCATCAACTGGAACCCGTTCACCGAGACCGTGCGCAACCTGAAGCTGGCGCACCAGGACATCGCCGTGTTCCGCTCGCTGCTGGGCATCTCGTGGATGTGGTTCTTCGGAGCGGTGTTCCTGACCCAGTTCCCCTCCTTCGCGAAGGACGTGCTGGGCGGCAACGAGCAGGTCGCCTCGCTGCTGCTGGTGGTGTTCTCGATCGGCATCGCGATCGGCTCGCTGCTGTGCGAGACGCTGTCGCGCCGCCACGTCGAGATCGGCCTGGTGCCTTTCGGCGCCTTCGGCATGAGCGTGTTCGCGATCGACCTGTACTTCGCCTCGCGCGGCATCGTGCATCCGGACGCGCCGCTGACGCTGTCGCAGTTCGTCGCGCTGGGCGCCAACTGGCGCGTGATGGCCGACCTCGGGCTGCTGGCCCTCTTCGCCGGCCTGTACAGCGTGCCGATGTACGCGCTGATCCAGATGCGCGCGCAGCCCAGCCACCGCTCGCGCATCATCGCCGCCAACAACATCCTCAACGCCCTGTTCATGATCGGCAGCGCGGCGATGGCGGCGCTGTTGCTGAAGGCCGGCGTGACGGTGCCGCAGCTGTTCCTGATCACCGGGCTGCTCAACCTGCTGGTCGCCGGCTACATCTTCCTGCTCGTGCCCGAGTACCTGCTGCGCTTCATCGCCTGGGTGGCGACGCGCTTCATCTACCGCTTCAAGGTCAGTGGCGACGAGCACATCCCGGTCACGGGTGCGGCCATCCTGGTGAGCAACCACGTCAGCTTCGTCGACGCGATCCTGCTGATGGCGGCCAGCCCGCGGCCGATCGTCTTCATCATGGACCACCGCATCTTCAAGCTGCCGGTGCTCGGCACGCTGTTCCGCCTGGCCAAGGCGATCCCGATCGCGCCGCAGAAGGAAGACCCGGTGGCCTACGAGCAGGCCTTCGCGCGGGCGAAGCAGGTGCTCGACGGCGGCGACCTGCTGTGCATCTTCCCCGAAGGCGCGATCACCCGCGACGGCACGCTGGGCGAGTTCAAGGGCGGCGTGATGAAGCTGCTGGAAGCCAACCCGGTGCCGGTGGTGCCGCTGGCGCTGCGCAACCTGTGGGGCTCGTTCTTCTCGCGCATCGAAGGCAGTGCGATGACCAAGCCGTTCCGCCGCGGCTTCTTCTCGCCGGTCGGCCTGGTCGCCGGCGAGCCGGTGCCGGCCGCACAGGTCAGCCCGGCGGGCCTGCGCGAGCGCGTCGGCGCGCTGCTGGCGACGTGATCGCCAGCCTGGGGCGCGACGCGCTGCTGCGCATCGCGCCGTTCGCCCTCTTCATGCTGCTGCTGGCGTTGCGCGGCTTTGCGGCCGACGGCGCCTGGGGCTTCGACGAACGCTGGCTGTATGCGCTGTCGACCGTCGCGGTGTCGGCCCTGCTGGTGGTCTTCTGGCACGAGTACGGCGAACTGTCACGACCGCTGGCGCCGACGCTGCGCGAGGTCCTGGTCGCCGTGTTCGCCGGGCTGCTGGTCTTCGTGCTGTGGATCCAGCTCGACGAACCGTGGATGCGCGTCGGTGAAGCCACCGCCGGCTTCCGGCCGGTCGACGAACAGGGCAACCCGATCTGGCCGCTGATCGCCGTGCGCTGGATCGGCGCGGCGCTGGTCGTGCCGCTGATGGAGGAGCTGTTCTGGCGCTCCTTCCTGATGCGCTGGATCGACAGCCCGCGCTTCGCAGCCGTGCCGCCGCAACGGGTCACGTTGCGTGCGCTCGGCCTCTCGACCTTCGTCTTCATGCTCGCCCACACGCTGTGGCTGGCAGCCCTGCTGGCCGGCGCGATCTACGCCTGGCTGTACATGCGCAGCGGCAAGCTGTGGCTGGCGGTGATCGCCCACGCGGTGACCAACGGCGCGCTCGGCGCCTGGGTAGTGTTCACCGGCAATTGGGGTTACTGGTAGGGGGCTACTGGTAGCGGCGGCCGGGCAAGGGCAGCGTCGGCAAGGTCGGGAGCTTGGGCAGCGACGGCCAGGTGAAGCCGCTGCGCCGCGTCAACTTCTGCGTGATCGCCAACTTCAGCACCGGCAAGCGGTCGGCGACGCGGATCACCGCCTCGCGCATCCAGCGCGCCGTCTCGCTGTCGTCGGTGAACAGGCCGACCACCGCATTGGTGCCGTGGTAGACCGGCCAGGTCTCGCGGCGGTGGCGCGTCTCGTAGGGCTGCAGCACGCCGAGGCTGCCGAGGTCGCGCCCGGCGCGGCGCGCGCCGGCCAGCAGCGCACCCAGCACCTCGACGCCATAGAGGCCGAAGTTGTAGCCGTGCGCGGTGACCGGGTGCATGCCCACCGCCGCATCGCCGATCAGCGCGAAGCGCGGCGCGACGAAGCGCTGCGCATACACCGCCACCAGCGGGTAGAGGTGGCGCGCGCCGCGCAGCGTCATCGTGCCGAGGCGGCTGCCGAGCTGCTGCTGCACCCAGGCGGCGAAGGTCTCGTCGTCCCAGCGATGCATCGCAGCGGCCACGTCGGACGACACGGTGACGACGATCGAACTCTCGCCGCCGTTCATCGGCAGCACGGCCAGCGTGTGGCCGGTGTGGAAGCATTCCTGCGCGACCGCCTGGTTCGGCTCGGTGTGCGCCATGCGGCAGACGATCACGCTGCGCCCGAAGTCGCGCATCTGCGCGCCGATGCCGGCGTGGCGCCGGGCCTCGGAGAAGCGGCTGTCGGCGGCCACCATCAGCGGCGCGCGCAGCGTGACCTCGCCGCCGTCGGCACCGCGGCAGCGCACGCTCGCGGTTTCGGCATCGATGCTCAGCCCGAGCACCCGCGTCGCCGGGCGGACATCGATGAACTCGCAGCCCTGCACCGCCTGCCAGCTCGCACGCCGGATGCAGTGGTTGGCGACCAAGTGCCCCAGTTCGTCCTCGCCCGAGCCCCTGGCATCGAAGCGCAGCGGCCGCGGGTCGCTGCCGTTGTAGACCACCGCTTCGCGCAGCGGCGCGAGCTCATCCGCCGGCAGGCGCTCCCACAGCCCGAGGCGGCGCATGATGGTCTGCGCGCGGTGCGTCAGCGCGATGTCGCGGCCGTCGGGCGGGGGCTCGGCCAGCGTGGCGGCGTCCTGCGCGTCGAGCACGATGCTGCGGATCTTCGCGTCGGCCAGGGTCCGGGCCAGCGCCAGGCCGCTCGGGCCCGCGCCGATGATCAGCACGTCGGTGTCGAAGGCGGCGGCGTTGGCAGCGAAGCGGCGGGGCATGGCAAGAGCGGGGAGCGAAGGGACACCGATGCTGCCCGCCGCGCCGCCGGCGCTGGCTGACCGGCGTCAACGCTTGTTCAGACGCCGCGCCGGCGGTCTTCGGCGAACTTCGCCGCGAAGGCCGCGAAGGCACCGGCGTCCAGCGCCTCGCGCACCTCGCGCATCAGGTTCACGTAGTAGTGCAGGTTGTGGATGCTGGCCAGCATCGGCCCGAGCATCTCGTTGCAGCGGTCGAGGTGGTGCAGGTAGGCGCGGCTGAAGTTCGCGCAGGTGGGGCAGCCGCAGGTCTCGTCGACCGGCCGCTCGTCGGTCTTGTAGCGGGCGTTGCGCAGGCGCAGGTCGCCGAACCGGGTGAACAGGTGGCCGTTGCGCGCGTTGCGCGTCGGCATCACGCAGTCGAACATGTCGACGCCGCGGCCCACGCCTTCGACCAGGTCTTCCGGCGTGCCCACGCCCATCAGGTAGCGCGGCTTGTGCGCCGGCAGCCGGTGCGGTGTGTGCGCCATGATGCGCTGCATGTCCTCCTTCGGCTCGCCGACGCTGACGCCGCCGATCGCGTAGCCGGGCAGGTCGAGCTCGACCAGCGCATCGAGAGACTCCTGGCGCAGATGCTCGAACATGCCGCCCTGCACGATGCCGAACAGCGCGTTGGGGTTCTCCAGCCGGCCGAACTCCGCCAGACAGCGCTTCGCCCAGCGCAGGCTCAGCTCCATCGAGACCCGCGCTTCCTTCTCCGTCGTGATGTGGCCCTTGGTCTCGTAGGGCGTGCACTCGTCGAACTGCATGACGATGTCGCTGTTGAGCACGCGCTGGATCTGCATGCTCACCTCGGGGGTGAGGAACAGCTTGTCGCCGTTGACCGGCGAGGCGAACCTGACGCCTTCCTCGCTGATCTTGCGCATGTCGCCGAGCGACCAGACCTGGAAGCCGCCGCTGTCGGTCAGGATCGGTTTGTGCCAGGCCTCGAAGCGGTGCAGCCCGCCGAACTGCGACAGGATCTCGATGCCCGGGCGCAGCCACAGGTGGAAGGTGTTTCCGAGGATGATCTGCGCGCCCATCGCCTCGAGCGACGAAGGCATCACGCCCTTGACCGTGCCGTAGGTGCCCACCGGCATGAAGATCGGCGTCTCGACGACGCCGTGGTTGAGCGTGAGGCGCCCGCGGCGGGCCTGGCCCTCGGTGCGCAGCAGTTCGAAGTTGAGCATGCGCCGATTGTCGCAGCGCCTCCGCTCGGCCTGCGGCTCAGGCCGGCTGGCGCGGCAGGTCGGCGGGCAACGGGCGTGCCGACGCCCGCGCGGGGTGCTGCGTCCAGCGGCCCACCGTGGCCTCCAGGCTGGCCGCCAGCACCGGCTTGGTCAGGAAATCGTTCATCCCCGAGGCGAGGCAGGCGTTGCGGTCCTCGACGAAGGCGTTGGCGGTGAGCGCGACGATCGGCACGATGCGGCCGTGCCGGCCGGCCTCGCCGGAGCGCAGCCGGCGCGTCACCTCCAGGCCGTCCATGTCGGGCATCTGCCAGTCCATCAGCACCAGGTCGTAGTCGGTGCAGGCCAGCATCGCCAGCGCCTGCGCGCCGTCGTCGGCGGTGCTGGTGCGGTAGCCGGCGTTGCGCAGCATCGCGCAGACGATCGTCTGGTTGACCCGATCGTCTTCCACCACCAGCACATGTCGCTCGGACGACAGGCCCTCCGGCTGCGCCTGCGCGGCCGGCGGCTGCTCGCGATCGCGCACGGCCGCACCGAGCCGGCTGACCAGCGCCGAGCGCAGCACCGGCTTGATGACGCCGCGCGGTACCGTCAGGCGGTGCCGCATCGCCTCGATCCGCAGGGTCTCGCCGGTCGACATCGTGATCACCCGCAGCGGCTCGATCCGCTGCACGGCCATCTCCAGCAAGGCTGCCGCCTCCGGCGCATCGAGCGCCACCAGCAGCCACGGCGAGGGCTGGTCGGCGTCGCGGGTCGCGAGCCATGTCGCCAGTTCCGCCGGGCCAGCGCAGCGCCAGGCACTGCAGCCCAGCCGCTGCAGCTGCGCAGCCAGCGCTTCGGCGCTGGCATCGTGAGGTTCATGGAAGGCCACCTGCTGGCCGAGCCGGACGGCGCGTTCGCCCTGGGCATGCAAGGTCGGCAAGGCCAGCTCGGCGACGAAGCAGGTGCCGTGGCCCAGCCGGCTCGTCGCCGAGATGCGCCCGCCCATCGCCTCGACCAGCTGGCGGGCGATGGCCAGGCCGAGCCCGCTGCCGCCGAAGCGGCGGTTGGAGGCATCGTCGGCCTGCTGGAACGGCTCGAACACCTGGCCCAGCGAGGCCTCGCCGATGCCGATACCGGTGTCGCTGACCGAGATGCGCAGCCCGTCCGCGCCGGAGCCCGGCTCGACGCGCAGCACCACCTCACCCTGCAGCGTGAACTTGACGGCGTTGCCGAGCAGGTTGAGCAGCACCTGGCGCAGCCTCAGCGGGTCGCCGTGGCGCCACAGCGGCAGCCGCGGATCGACGATGCAGGCCATCTCCAACCCCTTGATCCGCGCCGGCACGGCGGCCGTGGCCACCGCCGCCTCGACGCAGTCGAGCAGGTTGAAGTCCTCCGGCGCGAGGGCCAGGGCACCATGCTCGATGCGCGACAGGTCGAGCACGTTCTCGATCAGGCCGAGCAGGTTCAGGCCGCTCTGCCGGATCACCTCGACGAGGTGCGTCTGCGCCGTCGCACCACCGGCGGCCTCCGTCTCGGGCATGGGCATGGGGGCCGGGGCGGGCGCGTCGTCCTGCGCCTGCAGCAGCTGCGCCGCACCGATCACCGCGTTGAGCGGCGTGCGCAGCTCGTGGCTCATGTTGGCGAGGAAGCGCGTCTTGGCGATCGACGCCGCTTCGGCGCGCTCCTTCTCGCGCTGCAGCGCCGCGGTGCGCTCGGCGACGCGGCGCTCGAGCTCGCGATTGGCCTCGTTCAGCGCGGCGTCGCGCGCGGCGATCTGATCGCGCATGCGGTTGAAGGCCTCGATCGCATCGGCGATCTCGCCGCCGCCGGCATGGCTGAGGCGGACCGACGCGGCCGGATCGGCCGCCATGGTGCGCGCCGCCGCGGCCAGCTCGGCGACCGGCCGCGAGATCGCACGCGCCAGCCGCCGCGCCACGATCAGCGTGGCAGCGAAGCCGCCCAGGCTGGCCAGGCCGACGGCGGCGATGTTCAGCAGCAGCGCCGTCCACAGGCGCGACAGGTCGCTGGAGATGACCAGCGTTCCGACCGGCACCGCGTCGAGCTCGATGGCCTGCTCCAGCGTCAGGCGGCCGCCGAGCAGACCGCCGCCACGCACCGCCGGCGGCCGTTCGGCACGGCCGAAGCGGCCGACCAGGCGCCCCTTGGCGTCGTGCACCCAGGCCCCGTCCACCGAGGGGCGGGCGCGCAGCACGGCCAGCGCGTCGCTCACGCCCTTGGCATCCTCGAAGGCCAGCGGCGCCTGCAGATTGAAGGCCAGCGCCTGCAGCGCCTCCTCGGCATCCTCGCGGGCACGTTCCTCCTGCAGCCACCAGCCGCTGCCGATCACCGCGGCGACGCCGAGCGCCGCAGCCAGTCCGGCGCACAGCGCCACCAGCCAGGTCAGCCGGCGCCGCAGCGACAGGCCGGACACCCAGCGGGAGACGATCAGGGGCGGGCGCATCACGTCCTCACTCCTGCACGCGCCGGGCGAGCTTCAGCGCCTGCGCCGACAGGCCCAGCCGGGCACTGCGCAGCGGCTTCAGGTTGACGTCGAAGCGCAGCGCATCGTTCACGTTGACCAGCTCGACCATGCCGCCGCGGGAGAGGAAGCCGTCGGCGCTGCCGATCGTCAGCACGGGCGCGGTGGAAGCGAGCGCCTCCATGCCCGAGCTGCCGGCGCTGGCATCGACGAACAGCAGGTCGCAGGCTGCGCCCCCGACGGCGGCGCCGCTGAGCACCTCCAGCGGACGCCCCGTCACGGCGGTGCCCTTGCGGCTGGCGAACGCCGCCTCCACAGCCGGGCTGTTGTGCAGCAGGCACAGGCGCATCGGCGTACCCGCCGCGGCCCCCTCGGCGGGCCAGTGGACGAAGCGCGCCAGCGTGAGCGTGAAGCGCACCATCGCCTCGGCCTCGTTCGACGGGGCCTGGGCAGCCACCGGCCCGATGGCGCAGCCGACTGCCAGCAGCAGCGCGATCGCGCGGCGCCCACGGCGCCTGTGCGGCAGGCTCGACCGGTCGGCCACCATGGTCAGAAGCTCCAGCCGAGCTGCACGCGCCACACGCGCCCGTCCTGCTGCAGCGAGTCCTGCCGATGCTCCGGCCCGGCAGGATCGGCATAGCGTTCGCCGCCCAGGTTGTAGGCGCCCAGGGCCGCGGACCAGCGTTCGCCCACCGGCGCGAGCATGAACTGCGCATTGAGCCGGGTGTAGGGCGCCAGGCGCGCGCCGGCGATCGTGCGGCGTTCACCGAGACGCAGCAGGTTCAGGCCCAGCGTCGTGCCCGGCCAGGGGCCGGCCGCCGTCAGCATCAGCTTGGCGACCGAGCGCGGCGCGTCGCTCAGCGGCTGGTCGCTCTCGCGGTCGCGGGCGTCCTGCCGCGCCCAGCTGCCGCGCAGCCGCAGGCGTTCGCTCCACTGCCAGGTGGCTTCGACCTCGATGCCGTGCGTGTGCTGGCGGCCGGTGTTGGCATAGATCTGCTGGCCATCAGGCAGCTCGACGAAGTCGATCGTGTCGCGCAGCTCGAGCCGGTAGGTCGACAGGCTGGCGTCGAATTGCCGGCTCGGCCGCCACAGCACTGCCAGCTCGGCCGAGCGCAGCGACTCCGCCTCGAGTGCGCCGCCGGCCGCCTGCGACGAGTCCTGGTAGCTCGTCTCCGAGACGTTGGGCTCGCGGAAGGCGCTGCCGCCCTGCAGCTTCAGCGTCCATTGCGGAGACAACGCATACAGCGCCGCCAGGCGCGGCGTGACCGACCGGTCGCCGTTGAGCTGCCGGTCGGCCCGCACGCCGACGTTCAGCCGGAGCGCCCGCATCAACTCCCATTCGTCGTTGACGAACAGCGACCAGCGCGTCGACTGGACCTGGTCGTCCGTGTAGACGTACGGCGCCGGCTCGAGATCGGCCGCGTAGAAGTGCTGGCGCCAGTTGTTCTGGAACTCGACGCCGAGCAGCACGCGGTGGCCGCTCCAGCCGCTCCAGACGTAGCGCGACTCGCCGGACACCCAGCGCGCCGTCGCGTCGGTCACCGACGGCTGGGGCTGCTGCAGCGTGCCGTAGATGCCGAAGCCGCGGTACTCGTAGCCGGCCACGCCGAGGCGCGCAAAGACTTCGTGCGTGGCATCGAGGCGGCGGCTGAAGGAGAGGTCGGCGGAAGCAAAGCGGTCGGTCGATTCGCTGCGCGTGTCGAACAGCACACCGTAGCCGCCGGTCGGGTCGTCCTTGCGTCGGTCGGACAGCAGCATCGCCAGGCCCAGGTCGCCCCAGCGGGCCTTGCCGTAGAGCTTGTCGTTGCGCTCGCCGTCGCGGCCGACGGCGCGGCCGCGATTGCTGTCCGGACTGTCGTACTCGGGGTAGTACAGCGTGGCGTGGCCGCGGTTGTGCTCGCTGGCCAGGCCGAACAGGACACGGGCCTGGCCGAGGTCGCCACCCCAGGTCGCGCTGAGCTTGCGCCGGCCGAGCGAGCCGACGTCCAGGCCCAGCGCGGCACCGGGCAGTTGCGCGGGCGATCGGGTGACGACGTTGACCACGCCGAGCAGCGCGTTCGAGCCGTACAGCGCCGAACCCGGGCCGGGAATGAACTCCACCCGGTCGATCAGCCCGACGTCGAGCGGGAACTCCGCGCCCGCGGTGGCGGAGTCGTAGATCGCTTCGTTGATGCGCACGCCGTCCAGCAGCAGCAGCAGCCGCGAGGAATAGTCGCCCGGCCGCTCGATGCCGCGCACGCCCGTGTAGGCGTAGGTCCGGTCCTGGCGCAGATGAATGCCGGGCATGCTCTCGAGCACCTCGGCCAGCGTGCGGTAGCCCTGCGCGCGGATCTCGCCGCCGGTGCGCACGTAGACCAGGCTCGGCGCCTCGGTCGCGTCCTGCTCGTACTTGGAGGCCGCGGCCAGCCGCGAGCCGCCATGCACCGGCAGCGCCAGCAGCGTCGCCAATTCGTCGCCCGCCTCGGCCTCCGGCGCGGCCCGCGCCGGGCCGAACGCCAGCAGCGCCACGGCTAGCGCGGCGACGTGAGCAAGCCACGCCGCGGGCGCGGCGCGACGGCGAAGAGAATCTGACGGCATGCCATCGAGGGTATCGACAGCCCGTGCCCCCTCATTGAGGGCAAAGCGGCGTCAATCGGGTGCTTTTCGCCGTCGCGCCGGCACGGCGTCTACTTCTTCACATCCAGCGCGAGGATCCAGCCGATCAGCTTCTTCGCGTCGGCCTCCTTGATGGCCACCGCATTCGGCGGCATCGCCAGGCCGCTGGCCCGGCCCTTCCAGTGGCTGTCGTAGGGGTTGGAGCCCTTCATCACCGTGGCGGTGAGCTGCGCATCGGCGCCCTTGACGCCCTTGTACCTGGTGGCCACGTCGCGCCAGGCCGGGCCGATCGGCGGCAGGCCGTCAGGCCCCTTGCCGCCGGGTTCGACCTGGTGGCAGGTCAGGCAACCGGCGTTCCTCGCCAGCGCGGTCATCGTGTCGTCGGCTCCGGCGGCCAGCACCGGCGCGGCGGCCAGTGCGAGCAGGAGCAGGGGGGTCTTGGTCATGGTGTTGTCCTCCACGGGTCGTTGCATCTGCGACCCATGCTAGGAAGCACCCCCTGGGCAGCGTTGACTGCCATCAAGCTGCCGCTGCGTTTTGCCGGACTGGAGCAGCGCGTGGTCGTTGCCACACGACAGCTGTGTCAGCGCGACACAGCGTCTGTGCCGCGTTCGAGCAGCATCGCATCGCCGTAGCTGAAGAAGCGGTAGCGCTGCGCGATCGCGTGCCGGTACAGCGCCATCACGCGCGCGTGGCCGGCGAAGGCGCTGACCAGCATCATCAGCGTGCTCTTCGGCAGGTGGAAGTTGGTGACCAGCCGGTCGACGACGCGGAACCGGAAACCCGGCGTGATGAAGATGTCGGTGTCGCGCGCGCCGGCGACCAGCTCGCCCGACAGCGCGGCCGACTCCAGCGCGCGCAGCGTGGTCGTGCCCACCGCGACCACGCGCCGGCCGGCCACCCGCGCGGCTGCAATGGCCTCCACCGTGGCCGGCGGCACCTCGAACCACTCGCTGTGCATGCGGTGCTCGGCGAGGTTCTCGCTGCGCACCGGCTGGAAGGTGCCGGCACCGACGTGCAGCGTCACGCTGGCCGTGCCGACGCCGCGCTCGCGCAGCGCGGCGAGCAGGGGCTCGTCGAAATGCAAGGCCGCGGTCGGCGCGGCCACGGCACCGGGGTGGCGGGCGAATACCGTCTGGTAGCGGCGCTCGTCCTCGGCGCTGTCGGCGTGGGTGATGTAGGGCGGCAGCGGCACGTGGCCGTGGCGCTCCAGCAGGGCCAGCGGCTCGGCGGGAAAGCGCAGGTGGAACAGCGAGCCGTCCGGCCCGCCGCGGCCGAGCACCTCGGCGTCAAAGCTCGATCCGCCATCGCCGCTGGCGAAGCGCACCGTGCTGCCCGGCTTCGGCGACTTGCTGGCGCGCAGGTGGGCCAGCACCTCGTTGCCCGTCAGCACCCGCTCGACCAGCGCCTCGACCGCCCCGCCGCTGGCCTTGGCGCCGAGCAGGCGGGCCTTGATCACGCGGGTGTCGTTGAAGACCAGCAGGTCGCCGGGTTCGAGCAGGCCGGGCAGTTCGCGGAACACCCGGTCGACGGGCGCGGCGCCGGTGGCGTCGAGCAGCCGCGAGGCGGAGCGTTCAGGCGCGGGATGCTGGGCGATCAGCTCGGCCGGGAGCTCGAAATCGAAGTCGGCGAGCGTGTGGGTGGGGTGCGTCGGCGAGGGCATGGAGGCTGGACCGGCCTGTGATGCGAGGCCGCGATGGTGCCATGCCCCGGGGCAGGCGCCCGCAGGTTCAGTGCGGCCCGAGCTGCGCGGCCGGCTGCGCCGCGGCACGCTCCGAGCGGTCCCAGGCGAGTGCAGCGAGCGTGCTGACGGCGGCGATCACTGCGAGGATCAGGGCGACACGGGCGACGAAGCGCATGGGGACGGTGATGCATTGAGAGCGACAGGGCGCGATGCTAAGCGAGCCTTCGGCGTTGTCGAGTGGGGAGAGCTCCCGGTTGCGGCGTGGTCGCCGTGCGTGGGCCCACCACACCACGCGCCGCGGCCCAAAGTCACACCCGCGCCTGCGGCGAGAATCCGTCCATGGCCGAGGCCGTGCCCCCGTCGAACGAGAACAAGCCGAAGTCGGCCCCGCAGCGCGCGCTCGAGAAGCTCGGCCTGCTGCGCGACATCGACCTCGCGCTGCACCTGCCGCTGCGCTACGAGGACGAGACGAAACTCGTGCCGATCGCCTCGCTGCGCGATGGCGACCACGCTCAGGTCGAGGGCGTGGTCACCGACAGCCGGGTGCAGTTCCGCCCGCGGCGGCAGCTGGTGGTGAAGATCCACGACGGCGCCGATGACCTGGTGCTGCGCTTCCTGCACTTCTACCCGTCGCACCAGAAGGCGCTGGCCGAAGGCGCGCGGGTGCGCGTTCGCGGCGAGGCACGCGGCGGCTTCTTCGGGCTGGAGATGGTGCACCCGAGCTTCAAGGCGGTGGACGAGGGCGCCCCGCTGGCGCGCGCGCTGACGCCGGTCTACCCGGCCAGCGCGCAGCTGCCGCAGGCCTACCTGCGCAAGGCGGTGGCCTCCGGGCTGTCGCGCGCCGATCTGGCCGAGCAGCTGCCGCCGGGCACCGTGCCGCCAGGCCTGCCGCCGCTGCGCGAGGCGCTGCACTTCCTGCACCACCCGGCACCGGACGTCAGCGTGATGGCGCTGGAGGACCACAGCCACCCGGCCTGGCAGCGCCTGAAATTCGAGGAGCTGCTGGCTCAGCAACTCTCGCAGCTCAAGGCCAAGCAGGAGCGCGAGTTGCAGCGCGCGCCGGCCTTCGCGCTGCGCACCGGCGGGCTGCAGGAGAAGCTGCTCGCTGCGCTGCCCTTCTCGCTGACCGAGGCGCAGCGCCGCGTCGTCGAGGAGATCGCGCGTGACCTCGGGCGCGACACACCGATGCACCGCCTGCTGCAAGGTGATGTCGGCTCCGGCAAGACGGTGGTGGCCGCGCTGGCCGCCGCGATCGCCATCGAGCAGGGCTGGCAGTGCGCGCTGATGGCGCCGACCGAGATCCTCGCCGAGCAGCACCTGCGCAAGCTGGTCGGCTGGCTGGCGCCGCTGGGCATCACCGTGGCCTGGTTGACCGGCAGCCGCAAGGGCAAGGCGCGCCGCGAGATGCTGGCGCAGGTGGCCTCGGGCGAGGCGGCGCTGGTGGTCGGCACGCATGCGGTGATCCAGGACCAGGTGGAGTTCGCGAAGCTGGGCCTGGCGATCATTGACGAGCAGCACCGCTTCGGCGTGCAGCAGCGCCTGGCCTTGCGCAGCAAGTTGCAGGACGGCCCGCTCGAACCGCACACGCTGATGATGTCGGCCACGCCGATCCCGCGAACGCTCGCGATGACCCTATTCGCCGACCTCGACATCAGCACCATCGACGAACTGCCGCCCGGCCGCACGCCGGTGCTCACCAAGCTGTTCGCTGATCACAAGCGCGACGCGGTGGTCACGCGCATCCGCGAGGAGGTGGCCGCCGGCCGGCAGGTCTACTGGGTCTGCCCGCTGATCGAGGAGAGCGAGACGCTCGATCTGCAGAACGCCACCGCGACGCACCAGCAGCTCTGCGAGGCGCTGCCCGGCCAGATGGTCGGCCTGCTGCATGGCCGCATGCCGGCAGCGGAGAAGGCGGCGGTGATGTCCCTCTTCAGTACCGGGCAGATGGGTGTGCTGGTGTCGACCACCGTCATCGAGGTCGGCGTCGATGTGCCGAATGCCTCGCTGATGGTGATCGAGCACGCCGAGCGTTTCGGCCTGTCGCAGCTGCACCAGCTGCGCGGGCGTGTCGGCCGCGGCGCGGTGGCCAGCGTGTGCGTGCTGCTCTACAGCTCGCCGCTGTCGGACACCGCCAAGTCGCGCCTGAAGGCGATGATCGAGACGAACGACGGCTTCGAGATCGCCCGCCGCGACCTGGAGATCCGCGGCCCCGGCGAGTTCTTCGGCGCGCGGCAGTCGGGCGCGCCGCTGCTGCGCTTCGCCGACCTCGCCGAAGACGAGCCGCTGGTGCGGCTCGCCCGCACCGCGGCACTGAAGCTGCTGGCGCAGCACCCGCAGACGGCCGAGCGGCACGTGGCGCGCTGGCTGGGCTCGAAGAGCGACTACCTGAAGGCCTGAGCGCTCAGCCGAAGTGCATCTGGTACTTCGCGCCGTCGGAGAACAGGCACACGCCGGTGCCCTGTGTCGGCCCGCTGATCAGGTACTCGCACTGCACGTTCACGCCCTTGCTGCCCCAGGCGTTGGCGATGCCGCGGCGGCCGCTGTAGTGGCGCGCGGCCGTGCCCAGCACCTCATTGTGGACACGCCCGAAAGCGGCATAGCTGGCATCGACGCGCGTCGCCTCGCCCTGCAGGTTGTCGCCCAGGTAGGCCAGCGTGAAGCTGCCGTGGCCGGTGTGGCTGTCGACGACGATGGCGCTGAGCATGCCGCCCTGGTTGGCCTGCGGATTGAGCGGATAGAGCCGCACGTTGAGCAGCCCCGGCTGCGGCGGTGCAGCGGGTGCAGGCGGGGTGACGATGGTGACGCTGCCGCCCTCGCGCGCGCTGGCCGCCGGGTAGGGCTGGCCGGTGCGCGGGTCGAGCGGCACGACGTAGCAGGCACTGAGCAGGGCCATGGCAGCGGCGCAGGCCGCGATCGGCAGCAATCGTGAAGCGGGTCGTTCAGTGGCTGTGTGCATGAGCTTGGGTGAGGCGCGGCACATGCCGCCCGCGCAGGTTCCGCGGCCTTCGCTCGCCCGGCAAGCGCCGAGCAGGGCGGTATCGATGCACGATGCCCGCTGGCGCGCGGCGCGATGCGCGGCGCTGCGATACTTGCCGGCATGACGCTCACCGAACTCCGCTACATCGTCGCCGTCGCGCGGGAGAAGCACTTCGGCCGTGCCGCCGAGGCCTGCTTCGTCTCGCAGCCCACGCTCAGCGTGGCGATCAAGAAGCTCGAGGAAGAGCTCGACGTGAAGATCTTCGAGCGCGGCGCCAGCGAGGTCAGCGTCACGCCGCTGGGCGAGGAGATCGTGCGCCAGGCGCAGTCGGTGATCGAGCAGGCGGCAGCGATCAAGGAGATCGCCAAGCGCGGCAAGGACCCGATCTCCGGCCCGTTGCGCCTGGGCATCATCTACACGATCGGGCCCTACCTGCTGCCTGATCTCGTCAAGCAGGCGATCGAGCGTGTGCCGCAGATGCCGCTGATCATCCAGGAGAACTTCACCGCCAAGCTGCTGGAGATGCTGCGCACCGGCGATCTCGACGCGGCGATCATGGCCGAGCCCTTCCCCGACACCGGCCTGGCGGTGGCACCGCTGTATGACGAGCCCTTCATGGCCGCCGTGCCGAAAGCACACCCGATGGCGAAGCGCAAGAGCATCACCGCCGAGGAGCTGAAGAACGAGACCATGCTGCTGCTGGGCACCGGCCACTGCTTCCGCGACCACGTGCTCGAGGTCTGCCCGGAGTACGCACGCTTCTCCAGCGACGCCGAGGGCATCCGCAAGAGCTTCGAGGGCTCGTCGCTGGAGACGATCAAGTACATGGTCGCCTCGGGCATGGGCGTCACGGTGGTGCCGCAGCTCTCGGTGCCGAAGGAGGCGCAGACGCACGTCAGCTACGTCAAGTTCGCCACCCCGGTGCCGACGCGCCGCGTGGTGCTCGCCTGGCGCCGCACCTTCACGCGCTACGAGGCGATCGCGGCGCTGCGCAACGCCATCTACGCCTGCGAACTGCCGGGCGTGAAGCGCCTGAGCGACTGAGGCGCAGGCCCGCCTATCGGGCCCATAGCCCTCACGGGCTATCGCCCCCTTCGACGAAATTGCTTTGACCCGCGGTGGGCGGCTTCCTAGAGTCGTTGTGTCCGTATCGTCCACAACAGCTAAAGGAGAAGCACATGTCGACCGAATCGAAGTGCCCGTTCGCGGGTCATTCGCCGAGCAACACCCGGGCCGGGAGCCGCAGCAACCGCGACTGGTGGCCCGAACAGCTGAACCTCGCCATCCTGCACCAGCATTCCGCGAAGTCCGACCCGATGGGCGCCGACTTCGACTATGCGAAGGAGTTCAGGAGCCTCGACCTCGACGCGGTGGTGAAGGACCTGACCACGCTGATGACCGACTCGCAGGACTGGTGGCCGGCCGACTGGGGCCACTACGGCGGCCTGATGATCCGCATGGCATGGCACAGCGCCGGCACCTACCGCATCGCCGACGGGCGCGGCGGCGCCGGCCACGGCAACCAGCGCTTCGCGCCGCTGACCAGCTGGCCGGACAACGGCAACCTCGACAAGGCGCGCCGACTGTTGTGGCCGATCAAGCAGAAGTACGGCCGCAAGCTCTCCTGGGCCGACCTGATGATCCTGGCCGGCAACGTCGCGCTGGAATCCATGGGCTTCAAGACCTTCGGCTTCGCCGGCGGCCGCCCCGACATCTGGGAGCCGGAGGAAGACGTCAACTGGGGCACCGAGATGAAGTGGCTGGCCACCAGCAAGGAGGCCAACAGCCGCTACTCGGGCGAACGCCAGCTCGCCGACCCGCTCGGCGCGGTGCAGATGGGCCTGATCTACGTGAACCCGGAAGGCCCGGACGGCAACCCCGACCCGGTGGCCTCGGGCCGCGACGTGCGCGAGACCTTCGCCCGCATGGCGATGAACGACGAAGAGACGGTGGCACTGGTGGCCGGCGGCCACACCTTCGGCAAGGCGCACGGTGCCGGTGACCCGGCGCTGGTCGGCCCCGAGCCCGAGGGCGCGGCGATCGAGGAAATGGGCCTGGGCTGGAAGAACGCGCTGGGCAGCGGCAAGGGCGTGCACACCACCACCAGCGGCATCGAGGGCGCCTGGAAGCCCAACCCGACGACCTGGGACAACGGCTACTTCGACATGCTGTTCGGCTACGAGTGGGAGCTGGTCAAGAGCCCGGCGGGCGCGCACCAGTGGGTGGCGAAGAACTGCAAGCCGGAGCACATGATCCCCGACGCGCATGACCCGGCCAGGAAGCATCCGCCGATGATGACCACGGCCGACCTGTCGCTGCGCTTCGACCCGGCCTACGAGAAGATCTCGCGCCGCTTCCACCAGGATCCAGCGGCCTTCGCCGATGCCTTCGCGCGTGCCTGGTTCAAGCTGACGCACCGCGACATGGGCCCGCGTGCGCGTTACCTCGGCAAGCTGGTGCCCCAGGAAGTGCTGGTCTGGCAGGACCCGGTGCCCGCCGTGGACCATGCGCTGGTCGATGCGAAGGACATCGCGGCGCTGAAGGACAAGGTGCTGGCTTCGGGCCTGTCGATCGCGCAGCTGGTGCGCACCGCCTGGGCGTCGGCCTCGACCTTCCGCGGCAGCGACAAGCGCGGCGGCGCCAACGGCGCGCGCATCCGCCTCGCGCCGCAGAAGGAGTGGGCCGCCAATGATCCGGCCGATCTGGGCAAGGTGCTGGCGAAGCTGGAAGGCATCCAGAAGGAGTTCAACGCCTCGGCCACAGGGGGCAAGAAGGTGTCGCTGGCCGACCTGATCGTGCTGGCCGGCGGCGCCGCCATCGAGGCCGCTGCGAAGAAGGCCGGCCAGAGCGTGGCCGTGCCGTTCGCGCCGGGCCGCAGCGACGCCTCGCAGGACCAGACCGACGTCGACTCGTTTGCCGTGCTCGAGCCGCGCGCCGACGGTTTCCGCAACTACGCCCGCAAGGGCCTCGAGGGCGCGACGGCCGAACTGCTGCTGGACAAGGCGCAACTGCTCACGCTGACGGCGCCGGAGATGACGGTGCTGGTGGGCGGCCTGCGCGTGCTGGGCGCCAACAGCGGCGGCGCGAAGCATGGCGTGTTCACCGCGCGGCCGGAAACGCTGAGCAACGACTTCTTCGTCAACCTGCTCGACATGGGAACGCAGTGGCAGAAGTCGGGCACCGAAGGCGTGCTCGAAGGGCGTGACCGCCACAGCGGCGCGCTGAAGTGGACCGGCACGACGGTCGACCTGGTGTTCGGCTCGAACTCGCAGCTGCGCGCCATCGCCGAGGTCTACGCCAGCGGCGACGCGCAGGCGAAGTTCGTTCAGGACTTCGTCGCCGCCTGGGCCAAGGTGATGAACCTGGACCGATTCGACCTGGCCTGATCGTTGTCCCTCGTCATTGGCCCGACCCCGGCACTTCGCTACAGTGTCGGGGTCGATCTCATCCTCAGGAGCAGGGTACATGGCAAAGAAGAGCAAGACTCCCGTCAAGTCCTCCGGGCCGGCGATCAACATCGGCATCAGCGAGAAGGATCGCGCGGCGATCGCTGGCGGCCTGTCGCGCCTGCTGGCCGACACCTACACGCTCTACCTGACCACGCACAACTTCCACTGGAACGTCACCGGGCCGATGTTCAACACGCTGCACGCGATGTTCATGGCCCAGTACGCCGAGCTCTGGAATGCGGTCGACCCGATCGCCGAGCGCATCCGTTCGCTGGGCTCGCCGGCACCGGGCTCCTACGCGCAGTTCGGCGCGCTGGCCTCGATCAAGGACGCCCCCACGAAGCCGCCGAAGGCGCTGGAGATGGTGAAGATCCTGGTCGACGGCCACGAGGCGGTGGCGCGCACGGCACGCAGCATCTTCCCGCTGGCCGATGCCGCTGGCGACGAGCCGACCGCCGACCTGCTCACCCAGCGCCTGACCGTGCACGAGCAGACGGCCTGGATGCTGCGTTCGCTGCTCGAAGAGTGAGCCAAGGGCGGGCGTCGTGCGCATTGCGATCCTGACCTTCGACGGCTTCAACGAGCTCGACTCGTTCATCGCGCTGGGGCTGCTCAACCGGCTGGGCAGCCAGGGCTGGAAGGCCGAGATCGCCCGCCCGACCTCGCACGTCACCTCGATGAACGTGGTGACGGTGCAGGCGCAGCGCCCGCTGGAGTTCGCCAACGAGGCCGACGCGGTGATCTTCGGCAGCGGCATCTACACCCGCGCGATCGCCGGGAACAGCAAGCTGATGGACCGGCTGCG
>NZ_CALRZC010000016.1:0-68080 GCF_943372545.1 Variovorax sp. YR752
AAGGCGTCAGCTTGCGTACAGATCGGCGGTCTGTTCGAGCGACACGCCCGGACGCCGCGCAGTTCCTCATCGACGCTGCGGGCGGGGTGGCAGATGTACTCAAACGGTCGGTCCTTGCCTGGCCGATGCGAAGCTCGACGTCTGTCCACCCCAGCGCCAGAAACATACAAGCGCAGCGAACGCAGTGAGCGAAGCGAGTTGGGCGCCACGCCCCCAGTCCGAGCATCGCTGCGGAGTCGGAGCGAAGCGGAGACCGCCACCGTCGGGCCGCCCAGCGCACCCCGCCTGCCGCGCCTCTCCAGGCCAGAGAGAGTTCAACCATCGAGCGCACGACTCAACACCCCATTCATCTCGTCCAAGCGGAACCCGCGCGCCATTCCCCGCATGCGCTCGACGAAGGCCGCGCAGGCCGGCGACTCGGTCTCGATCTGGTCGAGCCGCTTGACGATGCCGCGCACGTAGCCGATGTTGACCAGCTCCTGCAGCGCGCGCAGGTGCGGTTCGTCAGGCAGCACGATCGGCCCGTCGGAGGCAGGTGCCGCCGCGGGCTCCGGTGCGCTCTGCACAGCCGTCGTCCACTGCAGCGCCAGCGCCCGCCCCAGCCAGTCCAGCAGTTCGTTGACCCGCACCGGCTTGGTGATGAAGTCGCGCGCCGCGATGCCGACGTCGTTCTCCAGTCCCTTGTCGAAGGCGTTGGCCGAGACGATCGCGATCGCCGCCGGCCCGAGCGCCTCGTGTCGCATGCGGCGGATGGTCTCCCAGCCGTCGATGCCGGGCATCGCCAGGTCCATGAACACCGCGTCGGGATACCAGCCGCCCCGGCCACCGCCCGCGCGGCCTTCGCGCAGCAGCGCCAGGCACTCTTCCCCGGAAGCCGCGGTGCGCAGTTCGAAGCCCAGCGGCGCGAGCACGCTGACGAGCAGGCCGCGGTCGGCCTCCTCGTTGTCGACCACCAGGATGCGCCGGCGTGGGCCCGCATAGCCGGTGCGCTGCGCCGCCTGCGGTGCCGGCAGCGCGTCGGAATGCAGTTCGGGCAGGAACAGGCGCACGCGGAAGCTGGAGCCGCGTCCAGGGTGGCTCTCCACCGTCATCTCGCCGCCCATCAGCTCGGCCAGCATCTTGGCGATGGTCAGGCCCAGGCCGGTGCCGCCACTGCCGCCCTGCCCCGCCGCCGAGCCGCGCGCGAAGGGCTCGAACACCTTGGCCACCTCGTCCGGCGGCATGCCGGGGCCGGTGTCCTCGATCTCGAAGTGGGCGATCTCGCGCGCGTAGCGAAGGCGGAAGACAACGCGCCCTTCGCGGGTGAACTTCACCGCGTTGCCGAGCAGGTTGATGAGGATCTGGCGCAGCCGCTTCTCGTCGGCGCGAACGAGCTCGGGCGCCTGTGCGTCGATCTCGGCGACGAAGCCAATGCCCTTGGACTGCGCCTGCAGCTCGAACAGCCGCGCGATCTGCTGCAGGCTCTCGCGCAGGCGCAGCGGCGCCGGCTCCAGCGTCAGCTTGCCGCCCTCGATGCGCGCCATGTCCAGCGTGCCTTCGATCAGCGACAGCAGGTGGTCGCCACCGCGCTTGATGACACGCACCGCCTGGCGCCGCGCGTCGGGGATGGCCGGGTCGTCGTCGAGCAGCTGCGCGTAGCCGAGGATGCTGTTCAGCGGCGTGCGCAGTTCGTGGCTGATGGCCGAGATGTAGCGGCTCTTCGCCTGGTTGGCGGCATCGGCGGCCTGCTTGGCGAACTGCAAGGCCTCGTCGGTGCGGCGGTGCGACTCGATCTCCTGCACCAGCAACAACGTCTGCCGGTTCGATTCTTCCTGCGCCACCTTGGCGCTCTTGTGCTTGAGAACCAGCCACCAGGCCACCACCGCGCTGAGCACCAGCAGCGCGGCATAGACCTTCACGAAGCCCATTTGCAGCGCCGCTTCGGCGTCGGGCGACAGGCTGCCCAGCAGCCGTCGCTCGTGGCGGTAGACCGATGCCATCAGCGCGCCGAGCGCGGCCATCGACACCGCCATCAGCATCAGGTAGTGGCCGAGTTCGGTGTCGAGCTTCTCCCACAGGCCGCGTGGCAGCACGCGGCCCATCGCGTCGCGCCACTGCACCGACAGCCGCGCCTCGGGCTTGCACAGGTCATGGCAGCGCGCGTCGAGCGAGCAGCACAGCGAGCAGATCGCGCCGCCGTAGGCCGGGCAGTGCGCCATGTCGTCGTGCTCGTAGTCGCGCTCGCAGATCGTGCAGCGGGTCAGGCGCTTGTAGCTGCCCTGCTCGGGCGCGACTGGCTCCGGCTGGCGGGCAATGTAGTAGCGGCCCTTGGTCCACCAGGCGATCAACGGGGAGGTGACGAATGCAGCGACCATCGCGATCACCGCCGAGAAGGCCTGCGCCATCGGCCCGAGCAGGCCGAGGTAGGCGACGATCGACAGCAGCGAGGCCGCGCCCATCGCGCCGACGCCGACCGGGTTGACGTCGTACAGATGCGCCCGCTTGAACTCGATGCCCCTGGGCGACCAGCCCATCGGCTTGTTGATCACCAGGTCGGCCACCACCGCCATCATCCAGCTGATCGCGATATTCGAGTACAGGCCGAGCACCTTGCCGATCGCCTGGAAGACGTTCAGCTCCATCAGCATCAGCGCGATCAGCGTGTTGAAGACCATCCACACCACGCGCCCCGGGTGGCTGTGCGTCAGCCGCGCGAAGAAGTTCGACCAGGCGAGCGAGCCGGCATAGGCGTTGGTGACGTTGATCTTCAGCTGAGAGACGATCACGAACACCGCAGTGGCGGCCACCGCCAGGCCGTAGTTCGAGGTCATCGCCCCGTAGGCGACGAGGTACATCTGGGTCGGGTCGACCGCGCGCGCCACCGGCACCGCGTAGCCGATCGCGAGGTAGGCGAGCAGGCAGCCAGCCAGCATCTTCAGCACGCCGGGAATCACCCAGCCGGGGCCGCCGATGACGACGCCGGCCCACCAGGCGAAGCGGTTGCTGCGTTGCCGTTCAGGCATGAAACGCAGGTAGTCGGCCTGCTCGCCCATCTGCGTGATCAGCGCGATGCCGACCGTCATCGCCGCGCCGAACTTCATCAGGTCGAAGCCGGCCGGCTGCATCACCTCGTCGCCACCCTCGTTGGCAATGCCGCCGAAGTGCCAGATGTCGGCCAGCACCGTCGGGTGCTGCTGGAGCACGTAGATGAAAGGCACGATCAGCATCGCCAGCCACAGCGGCTGCGTCCACACCTGCAGCCGGCTGATCGTCGTCACGCCGTGGGTGACCAGCGGGATCACCACGAGAGAACACAGCAGGTATCCCCAGGCCGGCGGGATGTCGAAGGCGAGTTCGATCGCGTAGGCCATGATGGCCGCCTCGAGCGCGAAGAAGATGAAGGTGAAGCTCGCATAGATCAGCGAGGTCACCGTCGAGCCGATGTAGCCGAAGCCGGCGCCACGCGTCAGCAGGTCCATGTCGACACCATGGCGCGCGGCGTAGACGCTGATCGGCCAGCCGGCGAGGAAGATGATCAGCCCGGTGGCGAGGATGGCCCAGAAGGCATTGATGAAGCCGTAGTCAACCAGCAGCGTGCCGCCGACCGCCTCCAGCACCAGGAACGAGGCCGCGCCGAAAGCCGTGTTGGCCACGCGCATCGACGACCACTTGCGGAAGGCGCGCGGCGTGAAGCGCAGCGCGTAGTCCTCCATGGTCTCCTTGGCGACCCAGCTGTTGTAGTCGCGACGGACCTTGACCACCCGCTGCACCGCCTTGGTGCCGGATGGGGTCGCGATCGCCGGCCCCACGGGGGGATTCTCCTGGGACAGGGCCGGGTTCGCACTCATGCGCCTTCTTGGGGCAAGGCCTGTGCCAAGGCGGCCTGGCCGCGTAGCATCTGGCACGTCTCCTGCTGAACGCCACGCCATGGAACTCACGCCCCGCGAGAAGGACAAGCTGCTGATCTTCACCGCCGCGCTGCTCGCCGAGCGGCGCAAGGCACGGGGCCTGAAGCTCAACTACCCCGAGGCGGTGGCGCTGATCAGCGCCGCGATCATGGAAGGTGCACGCGACGGCAAGAGCGTCGCCGCGCTGATGAGCGAGGGCAAGACGGTGCTCACCCGCGCCGACGTGATGGACGGCGTGGCGGAGATGATCCCGGACATCCAGGTGGAAGCCTCGTTCCCCGATGGCACCAAACTGGTGACTGTGCACCAACCTATTGCATGAGCGCCCCATGAATCCCAAGACACCGAGGACGACGACCATGAACCGCACCCTGGCCGTGCTGGCCACGCTGCTCGCCAGCGGCTGGGCCGCCGCCCACGAAGGCCACGGCCCGGCCAACCCGCACTGGCACGCCAGCGACATGTTCGGCCTGCTGCTGGCCATCGGTGTGGCCGGTGCCGGCCTGATGTGGTGGCGGGGTCGCAAGTAATGGCCCTCACCCCTGGCGAACTGCTGGTCGACGCCGGCGATCTGGTGCTGAACCCGGGCCGACGCACGCTCACGCTGGTGGTCGAGAACGGATCCGACCGTCCGATCCAGGTCGGCTCGCACTACCACTTCGCCGAGACCAACGGCGCGCTCAGGTTCGACCGCGATGCCGCCCGCGGCATGCGGCTGAACATCGCCTCGGGCACCGCGGTGCGCTTCGAGCCGGGCCAGCAGCGCACGGTCGAACTGGTCGACTTCGCCGGCGACCGTGTGGTCTACGGCTTCCGCGGTCTGGTGCAAGGAAAACTCTGACATGGCCACCATCGGCAAGCGCGCCTACGCCGAGATGTTCGGCCCCACCGTCGGAGACCGCATCCGCCTGGCCGACACCGAGCTGATCGTCGAGGTGGAGAAGGACTACACCCTTGGCGCCGGCGGCTACGGTGAAGAGGTCAAGTTCGGCGGCGGCAAGGTGATCCGCGACGGCATGGGCCAGAGCCAGCGCGTCAACGGCCCGGGCGCGCAGGAGGCGGTCGACTGCGTCATCACCAATGCGCTGATCATCGACCACTGGGGCATCGTCAAGGCCGACATCGGCATCCGCGGCACGCGCATCGCCGCCATCGGCAAGGCTGGCAACCCCGACGTGCAGCCCGGCGTGGACATCGTCATCGGCCCGGGCACCGAGATCATCGCCGGCGAGGGCATGATCGTCACCGCCGGAGCGATCGACTCGCACATCCATTTCATCTGCCCGCAGCAGATCGAGGAGGCGCTGGCCTCGGGCGTCACCACCATGCTCGGAGGCGGCACGGGCCCGGCCACCGGCACCTTCGCCACCACCTGCACGCCGGGGCCGGCGAACATCGCGCGCATGCTGCAGGCGGCCGATGCCTTCCCGATGAACCTCGGCTTCCTCGGCAAGGGCAATGCCAGCCAGCCCGAGGCGCTGCGCCAGCAGGTCGAGGCCGGCGTGATCGGCCTGAAGCTGCACGAGGACTGGGGCACCACGCCGGCGGCGATCGACTGCTGCCTGAGCGTGGCCGAAGAGACCGATACGCAGGTGGCCATCCATAGCGACACGCTGAACGAATCGGGCTTCGTCGAGAACACCATCGCGGCGACGAAAGGCCGCACGCTGTGCGCCTTCCACACCGAAGGCGCCGGCGGCGGCCACGCGCCGGACATCCTGCGCGTGGTCGGCGAGGAGAACTTCCTGCCCTCCTCCACCAACCCGACCATGCCCTACACCGTCAACACGCTCGACGAACACGTCGACATGCTGATGGTCTGCCATCACCTCGACGCCGGCATCGCCGAGGACCTGGCCTTCGCCGAGAGCCGCATCCGCCGCGAGACGATCGCCGCGGAAGACGTGCTGCACGACCTCGGCGCGATCAGCATGATGAGCAGCGACAGCCAGGCGATGGGCCGTGTCGGCGAGGTGGTCATCCGCACCTGGCAGACGGCGCACAAGATGAAGGTCCAGCGCGGCGCCTTGCCCGGCGATTCGGCGAGGAACGACAACACGCGTGTCAAGCGCTACATCGCCAAGCTCACGATCAACCCGGCGCTCGCGCACGGCATGGCGCACGAGATCGGCAGCATCGAAGTCGGCAAGTGGGCCGACCTGGTGCTGTGGAAGCCGGCCTTCTTCGGTGTCAAGCCGGCGCTGATCCTCAAGGGCGGCTTCATCGCCGCGGCGGCAATGGGCGACCCGAACGCCTCGATCCCGACGCCGCAGCCGGTGCACTACCGGCCGATGTTCGGCGCCTTCGGCGGTGCGCTGCATGCGGGCTCGCTGACCTTCCTGAGCCAGGCAGCGCTGGACGGCGGCATCGCCGAGCAGCTCGGCCTGCACAAGCGTGTGGCCGCGGTGAAGAACTGCCGCGGCGTGCGCAAGCAGCACATGGTCCACAACGGCTACACGCCGACGATGGAAGTCGACGCACAGACGTACGAGGTGCGCGCCGACGGCCAGCTGCTGACCTGCGAGCCGGCGAAAGTGCTGCCGATGGCGCAGCGCTACTTCCTGTTCTGAGCCTCGCGGCCGCGCGGTAACTCCTTGTTCAGAAGGCGTGCGCGCGACACGCCGCCGATATGCTGCCGCCAGAACAGCAAGACAGGGAGCTGGCATGCATCACCGTGCCTGGATGGTCTGGCTGGCCGCAGCACTGCCGCTGGCCGGCGTGGCCGCGGACGAGGCCTTGCTGAAGGCCGCGCTGATCGTGCGCACCTTCGACCACTACGCCGCGACCTGCCAGCAGCGCGGCGGCTTCAAGGCCGCCGATGCCACGGCGGTGAAGGCCTGGGAGCGCGAGCACGGCGTCGCGCAGATCCGCGCCCGCATCCCGGCGCTGGAGCGCGACGCGGCGCAGAAGCAGCAGCTCGATCGCGGCGTGGACACCATCGTGCGGCAGATCGATGCCAAGGACATCGATGCCTGCACCGCCGCCGTGACGGCCAGCCGCACGCGCGACGCCCAGTTCGCCACGGTGGCGCCGCACCTGCTCTCGGCTCCGGCGTCCGTCGACACGACGCCGGCGACCGCCAGGACGCCACCAGCGCCACGCCCGCCTGCGGCCCTGCCATCAGCAGCGCCGGTGCGCCCCGACGCCGCACTGCTGGCCCAGATCGACTCCTTCGGCTTCGACAGCCGCCCCACGATGGGCATCGGCGGCTTCATCACCACCGAGATCTACCCGGTGGTGCTGTTCCGCGATGGCCGACTGCTGACCGATGCGGAAGGCCTGATGTTCGCCGGCGGCCCGGCCGCGCACCAGGCGGCGCACCCGAAGGACTGGACACGCTGGCGGCGCCAGGGCGGCGAACTGCAGATCGCCGGCGAGAAGGGCTGGGAGAAGCTGCCGTTCCAGTCGACATTCAGGCAACTCCCTGCCGGCATGCGCCTGGACGGCCTGTACCGCCGCCTCGGCGGGACCGGCAACATCGCGGTGGGAGGAACGGCCACGGTAGCGGCCTGGAACGAGTACCGCTTCACGCCCGACGGCCGCGTGACCCGCGGCGGCGGTGCCGGTGCGCGCACGGAGGCCGGCGGCGGCTCGGTGGTCACGCGCAGCCAGGCCGCCGGCCAGCAAGGCAGCTACCGCATCGAGGGCGTGATGCTGACCATCCGCTACGACGACGGCAGCGAGGAGGTGCGGCTGATCGTCACCCACCCGAAGGACCCGCGCGGCGCGATCTGGCTCGATGGCCAGGGCTATGCGCAGCGGCGGCGCTGAGCGGCACAATCCCACCCATGCTGACCCTCAACAAGCTCATCCCCGGCGGACGCGGCCTCGCCGGCGTGCTGCTCAAGCGCGCACCGACCGTCGAACTCGACTGGGACGTGCGCCAGAAGAGCCGCTTCGACGCCACCGATTCGCAGGGCCGCGCGCTCGGTGTGTTCCTGCCGCGCGGCACGGTGGTGCGTGGCGGCGACGTGCTGGTGGCCGAAGACGGCTCGCTGCTGCGCGTGCTGGCCGCGCCGCAGCCGGTGCTGCGCGTGACCCACTGCGGCGAGCACGGCACGCCCTTCGACCTGCTGCGCGCCGCCTACCACCTGGGCAACCGCCATGTGCAGCTCGAGCTGAAGCCGGACCACCTGAAGCTCGAGCCCGACCATGTGCTGGCCGAGCTGCTGCGCCAGATGCACCTGATCGTCAGTGAAGTGACCGAAGCCTTCGAACCGGAGTCGGGCGCCTATGCGGCGTCCGCAAGCCACGACCATGGTCATGCGCACGGGCATTCGCACGCCCCTGGCCACGCGCCCCATCCCGCGCCGGTCGAGATCAAGGTGCACGACCATGGCCACGGTCACGTGCATGGCCCCGGCTGCGGGCACGACCATGGCGGGCACCACCATCCCCACGAGCACTGAGACCGTCGCGCCGGCGGCGCTGCTGCAGCTGATGTGGCTGGCCTCGCCGGCCTTGCCGGTGGGTGGCTTCAGCTACTCGGAGGCGCTGGAGACGGCGGTCGACTCCGGCCGCGTCACCGGCGAGGCGCAGGCCGCACAGTGGCTGCGCGACCAGCTGCAGCTCGCGCTCGGCCGCAGCGACCTTGCGGCCGCCGCCCAGGCCTTCGTCGCCTGGCAGCGCGGCGACGCCGATCGCATCCGCGTGCTCAACGACTGGGTGCTCAGCACCCGCGAGTCGCGCGAGCTGCGCGGGCAGACCGAGCAGATGGGCCGTTCGCTGGTCGAGTGGCTGAAGAACCGCGCCGGCGTCGACCCGCGGCTCGCGCAGCTGGCGGCACTGCCGCCGGCGCCGAGCTGGCCGGTGGCGTTCGCGCTGGCTGCCGTGCAGACCGGCGCGCCGCTGCGCGAGGCGCTGCTCAGCTTCGCCTTCGGCTGGGCGGAGAACATGGTGCAGGCCGCACTGAAGGCGGTGCCGCTCGGCCAGAGCGCAGGCCAGCGCATCCTCGCCGCGCTGGTCGAGGCGATTCCGCCGGCGGTGGACCACGCCATGACGCTGGCCGATCACGAGCGCCAGGCCTTCGCGCCGATGCTGGCCATCCTGTCGTCGCAGCACGAGACGCAGTACTCGCGGCTGTTCCGCTCCTGACACGCCGACACGACTGTGTCGCCGCCGACATGGGGCGTCCGCGATCCGGAAACGCAGCACCATCACGCTGTCCACCTTCGACAACCGGAGGGACGGATGCACGACCACGATCAAGGGCTGGCCATCGACATCGAGACCATGATGCGGCGCCGCGCGTTGCGCTGGCTGGCGGTAGCCGGCGCAGCGCCAGTGGCGCTGCTGGGCTGCGGCGGCGGTGGCGACAACGCCGGCAGCACGACGAGCGGCACCGGCAGTTCGGGTGGATCGTCTGGCTCCGGTTCGTCGAGCGGCAGCTGCACGGTGATCCCCGGCGAGACGGCCGGCCCCTACCCGGGCGATGGCACGAACACCAACAGCGGCGGCGTCGTCAACGCACTGACCTTGTCGGGCATCGTTCGCAGCGACATCCGCACGAGCGTCGCCGGGGCCAACGGCACGGCCGAGGGCGTGCCGCTGACGGTGACGCTGAAGCTGGTGAACGCCGGCGCGTCCTGCGCTGGCCTGGAAGGCTATGCCATCTACTTGTGGCACTGCACGCGCGAGGGCGGCTATTCGCTGTACTCGAACGGCGTGACGGAGCAGAACTTCCTGCGCGGCGTGCAGGTGACCGATGCGGACGGCGAGGTCCGCTTCACGACCATCTTCCCCGGCTGCTACAGCGGGCGCTGGCCGCATATGCACTTCGAGATCTACCCCAGCCTGGCCAGCGCGACCAGCGGCAACAACGACGTCAAGACCTCGCAGCTCGCGCTGCCGGCCGCGGCCTGCAGCGAGGTCTACGGCACGGCCAGCGGCTACTCGGCCAGCGTGTCCAGCTTCGCGGCGGTCTCGCTGGCCAGCGACAACGTGTTCAGCGACGACGGCGCAGCGACGCAGCTCGCGACGGTAAGCGGCGACGTGACGAGCGGCTTCGAGGCCAGTCTGACGGTGGGCATCTCGGCCTGACGCAGCGCCATGGCGCCGACATAATCGGCGCCATGAGCACACTGCACCACATCCCCGGCCGCACCAGGAAGCTTCCTCCCCTGCGCGTCGGCGTCGGCGGGCCGGTCGGCTCGGGCAAGACCACCCTGGTCGAGATGCTGTGCAAGGCGATGCGCGAGAAGTGGGATCTGGTCGTCGTCACCAACGACATCTACACCAAGGAAGACCAGCGGCTGCTGACCGTCGCCGGGGCGCTGGAGCCCGAGCGCATCGTCGGCGTCGAGACCGGCGGCTGCCCGCACACCGCGATCCGCGAAGACGCCTCGATCAACCTCGAGGCGGTCGACCGCATGCTGGAGAAGTTCCCGAACGCCGACATCGTCTTCATCGAGTCGGGCGGCGACAACCTCGCCGCCACCTTCAGCCCCGAACTCTCCGACCTGACGATCTACGTGATCGACGTTGCCGCCGGCGAGAAGATCCCGCGCAAGGGCGGCCCCGGCATCACCAAGAGCGACCTGTTCGTCATCAACAAGACCGACCTCGCGCCCTACGTCGGTGCCGACCTCGCAGTGATGGAAGCCGACACGAAGCGCATGCGGCCCGACCACCAGGGCGCGCGGCCTTTCGTGATGACCAACCTGAAGACGAAGGCCGGCCTGCAGCAGGTGATCGACTTCATCGAGACACGGGGAATGCTCAAGTCATGACACTACGCCACCTCGTCGCCGCCCTGCCGCTGGCCGCGGCACTGTGCAGCGCGCTCGCGCAGCCGGCCTCGCCCACCGTGGCGCCGCCCGCCAAGGACGTGCCCGAGACCTTCTTCGGTACCACGGTGCACGACCCCTACCGCTGGCTCGAGGACGTGACGTCACCCGAGGCGACGGCCTGGATGAAGACCAGCAACGAGCGCAGCCGCGCAGCGCTGGCCGCGATCCCCGGCCGGCAGCAACTGCTGGCGTCGATGGAGAAGGTCGACGGCTCGGTGTCGGCGCGTGTGGTCAGCGTGGTGCGCGAGCGAGGTGACCGCTGGTTCTTCGAGCGCCGCGGCGCCACCGAGAACCAGTTCAAGCTGCTGATGCGCGACGGCCTGGCCGGCCGTGACCGCGTGCTGGTCGATCCCGAGGCGATCGAGAAGAAAACCGGCAAGCCGCACGCGATCAACTACTACAGCGTCGCGCCCGGCGGCACGCACGTGGCCTACGGCCTGTCGGCGCAGGGCTCGGAAGCCGCGCTGCTGCACGTGATGGACACGAAGAGCGGCCGCGCAGTGGGCCGCCCGATCAGCCGCGCCGACTTCGGCAGCCCGTCGTTCTCGGCGGACGGCCGCCAGCTGCTGTTCGCGCGGCTGCAGGAACTCAAGCCCGGCATGCCGGCGACCGAGAAGTACCAGCGCGGCCAGGTGTTCCTGATGCGCCTGGGCGCCGACGCCGACAAGGCCCGGCCCGTGTTCGGCCTCGGCGTGCCCGGCGTGGACCTCACGCCGGCGGAGATCCCGATCGCCGCCTTCACCCCCGACGGCCGCTGGATCATCGGCTACGTCTTCAACGGCACGCAGCGCGAGATCACGCTCTACGCCACGCCGGCCGCGCCGGTGCAGGCCGGCAAGCCGCCGCGCTGGACGAAGCTGGTCGGCGCGGCAGACGAGGTCAGCAGCGCGGCCTACTTCGCCGATGCGCTGTACCTCGTGTCGCACAAGGGCGCGCCGCGTTCGCAGGTGCTGCGCCTGCCGCTGAAGTCGCCGGACATCGCTCGCGCCGAACGGGTCGTGCCGCAGGGCGAGCAGGTGGTGACGGGCATCGCCTCCGCGGCCGATGCGCTGTACGTCGAACGTCGTGACGGCAACATCAAGCGACTGTTCAAGCGCGCCCATGCCGGCACCACGCCGCTGCAGGAGATCACGCTGCCGGTGGCGGGCTCGTTCCGCCTCAACGACAACGAGAGCCTGGCCAGCGCCGCCGACCCGCGCCTACCCGGCCTGGTGCTCGAGCTGCAGAGCTGGAACCGGGCGCGGCAAGTCTGGATCGTCGAGGCCGACGGCACGGTGCGCAACTCTGGCCTGCAGCCGCAGGGGCCCTACGACGCGCCGGAGGACATCGTCAGCACCGAGGTCAAGGTGAAGAGCCACGACGGCGCGCTGGTGCCGCTGTCGATCATCCACCGCAAGGGCGCCGTGCTCGACGGCCGCAACCCGACCATCCTCTACGGCTACGCCAGCTACGGCATCACCGAGGCGCCCATGTTCAACCCCGGGCGTCTGGCCTGGCTGGACGCCGGCGGCGTGCTCGCGGTGGCCAACCCGCGCGGCAGCTCGGTCTACGGGCAGGACTGGTACAAGGCCGGCTGGCAGGCGACCAAGCCCAACACCTGGAAGGACTTCATCGCCTGCGCCGAGTGGCTGATCGCGCAGAAGTGGAGCACGCCGCAGCGGCTGGGCATCCTCGGCGGCAGCGCCGGCGGCATCCTGGTTGGCCGGGCGATGACCGAACGGCCCGACCTGTTCGCCGCGGTCGTGCCGGCGGTCGGCGCGCTGGACATGGTGCGCGCCGAGGTCACGCCCAACGGCGTGCCCAACATCCCCGAGTTCGGCACCCGCACCAGCGAAGCGGGCTTTCGCGCGCTGCTGGCGATGAGCACCTACCACCAGATCGTCGACGGCACGAAGTACCCGGCGGTGATGCTCACGCATGGCGTCAACGACCCGCGTGTCGAGGTCTGGCACAGCACGAAGACGGCGGCACGGCTGGCCGCCGCCTCGACCAGCGGCAAGCCCATCCTGCTGCGCCTGGACTACGACGCCGGCCACGGCATCGGCAACACGCGCACGCAGCAGATGCAGGAACGGGCCGACGTCTACGCCTTCTTCCTCTGGCAGATGGGCGTCGATGGCTATCAGCCCAAGGCGCCATGAGCGAACGCGCCGATCAACTCCGCCGCACCCTGGTGCGCAACCTCGACGAGGTGGCGCTGGAGCGCCAGCAGCGCGAGCCGCTGTACGACACGCTGTGCGGCGGCGTCTCCGACGGCACCGCGGCGAGCAAGCTCGGCGCCGGCTACGACGTTCTCGCGCCGGGCAAACGAAGCTGCCCCTACCACCTGCACCACGCGCAGGAAGAGATGTTCGTGATCCTCGAGGGCCACGGCACCCTTCGCGTGGCCGGCGAGATGGTGCCGGTGCGCGCCGGCGACGTGGTCTTCATCCCGCCGGGGCCGGACTACCCGCACCAGTTCATCAACACCTCCGACGCGCCGATGCGCTACCTCAGCATCAGCACGCAGGAGCGGCCGGAGCTGTGCGAGTACCCGGACTCGGGCAAGGTAGCCGGCTACGTTCGCGGACTGCGCATCATCCAGCGGCCGGCCGATTCACTGGACTACTGGGCCGGCGAGCCCTAGCGCTCAGCGCAGCTGAAGCCCCATCTCGCGCATCGCCTTCACCGCGCCGGCACCGGCGCCGGCACCGAAGCGCTTGGCCAGCCGCTCGGCGACGTTCTCGTGCGGCGTGTAGTCGATGATCTCCTCGGCCTTGACCACCTCGCGGGCGACGAAGTCGAGGTTGCCGGTCTTGTCGGCCAGACCGAGCTTGATCGCCTCCTCGCCGTTCCAGAACAGGCCGGAGAAGGTCTCCGGCGTCTCCTTCAGGCGCTTGCCGCGGCCCTGCTTGACCACCGCGATGAACTGCTGGTGGATCTGGTCGATCATCGACTTGGCGAAGGCGCGGTGCTGCTCGTTCTGCGGCGAGAACGGATCGAGCATGCCCTTGTTCTCGCCGGCGGTGAGCAGGCGGCGCTCGACGCCGAGCTTCTCCATCGTGCCGGTGAAGCCGAAGCCGTCCATCAGCACGCCGATGCTGCCGACGAGGCTCGCCTTGTCGACGTAGATCTCGTCGGCCGCCACGGCGATGTAGTACGCGCCCGAGGCGCACATCTCCTCGACCACCGCATAGACCGGCTTCTTGTGCAGCGCCTTGAGGCGGCGGATCTCGTCGTTGACGATGCCCGCCTGCACCGGGCTGCCGCCGGGGGAGTTGATGCGCAGCACCACGGCCTGCGCGCCGACGTCCTCGAAGGCCGACTTCAGCGCGGCGACCAGGTTCTCGGCGCTCGCCTCGCTGTCTGCCGCGATCTCGCCGCGCACCTCGACCAGCGCGGTGTGCGGGGTGCTCGGCGCGGAGGGGCCGACCCGCGACGAGAACAGCAGCGTCAGCACGGTCAGGATCAGCACGACCCAGACCAGGCGGAAGAAGATGCGCCAGCGCCGGTCGCTGCGGCGCTCGCGCAGCATGTCGCGCGCGAGTTGCTCGAGGCCGGTCTCCCAGCCAGCGGCCTTCGCGGCAGCCGGTGTGGCCGCCGCGGCGGGCGCGGGTGGAGGTGCGGCAGCGCGGCCGAACGCGGGTTCCAGGCGGGGTTCGTCGGGTGTGCTCATCGGGCGTCTTTCGGCCCCGCACGACGTCTCAGTCGGCGAAGGCGGGTTGGGTGTCGCGGGAAGGATACCAATACACCTGCCCGTCACGCTCCTCGACCTCGATCGTGGCCAGCCGGCCGCGGCCGCACGGCCCGCCGACGCAGCGGCCGCTGGCCGGTTCGTAGGCCGCGCCGTGGATCGAGCAGAGGATGAACTGGCGGTCGCTGTCGAGGAACTGGCCGGGCATCCAGTCCATCTCCGCCGGCACGTGGGCACAGCGGTTCAGGTAGGCGACCACGCGCCCGTCGATGCGCAGCGCGAAGGCGCGGGCCGGCTGGCTGTACTGCAGCACGTCGAACACCACCGCGTCGCCGCGCTCGGCGAGTTCGGCAGAGGCGCACAGGGGCTGGGCCGGGCCGCGTTCACCCACCTCAGGCATGGCGCATCAGCCAGTCGTGCAGTTCGGCGGTGGAATGCGCGACGAAGCGGGTGTCGAAGTCCTCGAAGGCCTCGTGCGCATGGGCGCCGTAGCTGACGCCGATCGACGCCGTGCCGGCATTGGCAGCGAGCTGCAGGTCGTGCGTGGTATCGCCGATCATCAGGGTGCGCTCCGGTGCGACGCCGAACTCGGCCATCAGCTCGAGCAGCATCTGCGGGTGGGGCTTGGAGCTGGTCTCGTCGGCGGTGCGCGTGGCGTCGAACATGCCTTGCAGCTCGACCGTGCGCAGCGCTTCGTCCAGTCCGCGGCGCGACTTGCCGGTGGCCACACCCAGCCAGTGGTGGCGCGACTTCAGCGCCTGCAGCATCGGCAGCGTGCCGTCGAACATCACGATCTCATGCTGCTTCGCGAAGTAGTGGTGACGGTAGCGGTCGGCGAGCTCCTTGTAGCGCTCGCGCGGCAGGTCGGGCGCCGCGTGGGTCAGCGCCTCGACCAGGCCCATGCCGATCACGTAGCTGGCATCGCGATCATTCGGCACGGCCACGCCGACGTCGCCGCAGGCGGCCTGGATGCAGCGCGCGATCAGCGCGGTCGAATCGAACAGGGTGCCGTCCCAATCGAAGACGATCAGGTCGAACTGGCGCGGTCGGGTCATGCGGTCAAGGTCTGGAGGAAGGCCCGGCATTCTGCCGGCAGCGGCGCTTCGAGCTCGATCACCTCGCCGCTGGCGGGGTGCTGGAAGCGCAGCCGGCGGGCGTGCAGGAACATGCGCTCGAAATGCGCCGCGCCGCGCGCCAGCGACTTGTTCAGCGCGAAGTCACCGTACTTGGCGTCGCCGACGATCGGGTGGCCCTCGTGCGTCAGGTGCACACGGATCTGGTGGGTGCGGCCGGTCTTGATCGTCACGTCCAGCAGCGTGAAGTCGGCGAAGCGCTGAGCCACCTTGACCAGCGTGATCGAGCGCTTGGCCTCCTCGTGGCCGGGCTCGACGGCGCGCACGCGACGCTCGCCCTCGCCGGTGAGGAACTTGTGCAGCGGCACGTCGATGACCTTCTTGCTCGCCGGCCAGGCACCGATGACCAGCGCGGCGTAGGTTTTCCCGGTCTCGCGCTCGCGCAACTGGTCCTGCAGCGCAGTCAGCGCCGAGCGCTTCTTGGCGATCAGCAGCAGCCCCGAGGTCTCCTTGTCGAGCCGGTGCACGAGCTCGAGGAACTTCGCGGTCGGCCGCGCCTGGCGCAACTGCTCGATGACACCGAAGCTGACGCCGCTGCCGCCGTGCACTGCCACGCCAGCCGGCTTGTCGACGGCGATCAGGTGCTCGTCCTCGTAGACGATCGGGAACTCGCGCGCCGGCGCGGGCGCCTCGGCGCTGCGGTCGGCCACGCGCACCGGCGGCACACGCACCACGTCACCGATCTCCAGGCGGGTATCGGCCGAGGCGCGGCCCTTGTTGACGCGCACTTCGCCGGAGCGGATGACCCGGTAGACATGCGTCTTGGGCACGCCCTTGAGCAGGCGGATCAGGAAGTTGTCCAGCCGCTGGCCCTGCGCCCCCTCGTCGACCGTGAGGCGCAGCACGCTCGGCGTGTTGTTCCCGGCCGCAGCGGGCTTCGCTTTGGCCCCTATAATCGGCGCGTCCACATGATGCTCTAAGTGCTTGATTCTTCGGAGTTTAGCCTTCAGGCCTCAGGTGGCGGCCCGCTCAGGAGAGCGGTCCATCCGGTGATGCAACGCAGCGTGGCCCGGTCGGGTGGCGTCCCCAAGTGACGTCGCGGTCCGGGGCCTGCTGTGGAAGAGCAAACGAAGAACGAACCACCCAACAAGGTATTCCGGGCAGGAGACAGCCGGACGCCGAGGGCAAGTGCCCCGCGACTGCCAGCGTCTTCCGCCCGCGTCCAGTGACCCAGCGGATGTTGTTCACTTTCCCCCACCTCCCGTGCCGCGAGCAGGCGCCTGCCAGGATCCGTTCCTGCGCCGCGCTGTCGCCCAGGGGCTCCCGGTGGTTCAGGATGCCGAACCTCCACGCAGCGCGAAACCGGCCCACGAGGCCTGGCCGCGCGCTGATTGCCGCCTCCCCCACTGCCACGCACGCGCCAACGCTGCCCCTGCGGCCGCCGATCTGCTGATCGGCGTCGCAACGGGCAGTCCAGGGCGATTCCTTCCGGTTCCCATCCGTTTCTCGTGCATCGAAGCGTCGCCACCTGCATCTGCGGGCGGTGACTGACGACAGCGCGCCGCAGCACAAGGCGGCGCAGGAGGAGTGCACATGAAACGCATGCTGATCAATGCGACGCAGCAGGAAGAGCGTCGCCTGGCGATCGTCGACGGGCAGAAGCTGCTCGACTTCGAGACCGAGATCGAAGGGCGCGAGCAGCGCAAGGGCAACATCTACAAGGCCGTCGTGACGCGCGTCGAGCCCTCGCTCGAAGCCTGCTTCGTCGACTACGGCGAAGACCGCCACGGCTTCCTGCCCTTCAAGGAAATCGCCAAGGAGTACTTCAAGGCCGGTGCCAGCGTCCGCGACGCGAAGATCCAGGACGTCATCTCCAACGGCCAGGAACTGCTGGTCCAGGTCGAGAAGGAAGAGCGCGGCAACAAGGGCGCGGCACTGACCACCTTCGTCTCGCTGGCCGGCCGCTACCTGGTGCTGATGCCCAACAACCCGCGCGGCGGCGGCGTCAGCCGGCGCATCGAGGGCGAGGACCGCGAAGAGCTGAAGGAGAACCTCGAGTCGCTCGATTACCCGAAGGGCATGAGCCTGATCGCCCGCACCGCCGGCATCGGCCGCTCCGCCGCCGAGCTGCAGTGGGACCTGAACTACATGCTCAAGCTGTGGGACGCGATCGACGGCGCGTCCAAGGGCGGCAAGGGCGCGTTCCTGATCTACCAGGAGTCGAGCCTGGTGATCCGCGCGATCCGCGACTACTTCACCGCCGACATCGGCGAGATCCTGATCGACACCGACGACATCTTCGATCAGGCGCAGCAGTTCATGAACCACGTGATGCCGGAGACGGCGCACAAGGTCAAGCGCTACCGTGACGACGCGCCGCTGTTCAGCCGCTTCCAGATCGAGCACCAGATCGAGACGGCCTTCAGCCGCACGGTCAACCTGCCCTCGGGCGGCGCGATCGTGATCGACCACACCGAGGCGCTGGTCTCGGTGGACGTGAACTCGGCGCGCAGCACGCGCGGCAGCGACATCGAGGAAACCGCGACGCGCACCAACCTCGAGGCGGCCGACGAGATCGCCCGCCAGATGCGCCTGCGCGACCTCGGCGGCCTGATCGTCGTCGACTTCATCGACATGGAGGAGAGCAAGAACCGCCGCGAAGTGGAAACCCGGCTGCGCGATGCGCTGCGCCAGGACCGCGCGCGTGTGCAGTTCAGCTCGATCAGCAAGTTCGGCCTGCTCGAACTCTCCCGCCAGCGCCTGCGCCCGGCGCTCAGCGAAGGCAGCCACATCACCTGCCCGCGCTGCAACGGCACCGGCCACATCCGCGACACCGAGAGCTCGGCGCTGCAGATCCTGCGCATGGTGCAGGAGGAGTCGATGAAGGAGAACACCGCCGCCGTGCACGTGCAGGTGCCGGTAGAAGTGACCAGCTTCCTGCTCAACGAGAAGCGCACCGAGATCACCAAGATCGAGCTGAAGCAGCGCGTCACCGTGCTGCTGGTGCCGAACAAGAACCTCGACACGCCGAACTACCGGCTCGAGCGCCTGCGCCACGACGATCCGCGCCTGGAGAACCTGCAGGCGAGCTACACGATGATCGACGACGTCGAGGACGAAGTCGGCATCACGCGCCGCGAGAAGGTCAAGGCCAAGCAGGAGCCGGTGATCAAGGGCATCCTGCCCGACGCGCCGGCACCGCAGCCGGAGCCGAAGCCCGAACCCGTTGCAGCCACACCGGTCGCTGCACCGGCGCCCGCACCGGCCGCAGCGCCTGCCGCGACGGCAGCGGGCAGCGGCTTCTTCGGCTGGGTCAAGCGCCTGTTCGGTGGCGGCGACACGGTGGCGCCCGCAGCGGCACCTGCCGCAGCGGCTCCCGCACCGGCTGCCGAGCCGCGCAAGGAAGGCCGTGGCGAACGCGGAGGCCGTGGCGGTCGTGACGGCCGCCGGGGTGAGCGCGGTGAGCGCGGTGAGCGTGGGGAGCGTGGCGAGGCCCGCGCCGATGGTCGTGGTGGTCGTGAAGGCCGCGAAGGTCGAGACGGCGGCCGTGGCCGCCGCAATGAACGCGCCGAGCGCCCCGAGGGCGAAGAGGCTCAACAGCAACCGCGTGCCGAAGGCGCGCCGCAGGAGGCCCGCGGCGAAGGCCGTCGTGGTGGCCGTGGCGAACGCGGCGAACGTGCCGAACGCGGTGATCGCGCCGAGCGTGGCGACCGCGGCGAGCGTGGCGAGCGTGGCGAGCGCCCGGAACGTCAGGAGCGCCGTCCGGCGCCCGAGACAGCGAGCGCCGAAGCCGTGCCGGCCCAGGCCTTCGTCGACACCATTCCGGTCGCCGACGGCGCGAGCGATGGCGGCGAAACCCAGGGCGAACGCAGCCGCCGCCGCCGCCGTGGCCGCGGTGGCCGCGATCGCGACGAGTCGCGAGCCGGCGAGGTGGGCAACGAGGTCGTGAACGGCGACGTGCCGGTCGCTGCCGAAGGCGAAGCGCCGGTCGAACCGGTTGCGGCCGCCGACGGTATCGAGGCCGCGCCGGCCGGCGCCGAAGGCGAGGAGCGCGACAGCAGCCGCCGACGCGGCCGCGGGCGTGATCGCCAGCGCCGCGAGCGCCGTGAAGAAGGCGCCCCGGTGGATGCTTCCGGCGTGACGGGTGAAGCACCGGCGCAGGCCGATGCCGAGCCGGCCGCCGCGTTCGAAGCGGCGGCGCAGGCCGAGTCAGCACCGCTGGCACCCGCCGTGGTGCCTGAAGCAGCGCCGGTCGTCGAGCCGGTCGCCGTGGTCGCCCCAGCCCCGGCTGTGGTCGCCACGCCGGTCGTCGCCGCAGCCCCGGTTGCCGCGAAGGTCGAGGCTTTCGTGCTGCCTGCCGATCAGCTGGCCGCGGTGGCCGAGCAGGCCGGTCTGCAGTGGGTGAACTCCGACGCGGAGAAGATCCGCGCCGTGCAGGAGGCGATGGCCCGCGAGCCGAAGCCGGTGCATGTGCCGCGCGAGCGCAAGCCGCTCGAGCGCATCGACGAAGGCCCGCTGGTGCTGGTGGAGACGCGCAAGGATCTGTCGCAGATCACGCTGCCGTTCGACACTGCTGCCGCGGAGCAGCGCGCGCCGCAGTAAGCGCCCTGCGCTTCGGCACAACGCCGCCGTGGCTCAGGCCCGGCGGCGTTTTTCTTTCTGCGCGGCTACGGCAGGCGTTCCAGCGAACGCTGGTAGACCGGGTCGTGCATCAGTTCGTCCCAGGACAGCGGCTGGCTGCGCGGCAGCAGCCGCTGGCGTCGCGCCTCGCTGTCGGGATCGAGTTGCCAGTGCCCGTCGGCCAGGCCCTGCGCCATGCCGTCGAGCAGCGCGTCGACGGCGGCACCGCCGTCGACCGACTGGTTGCACAGCAGCACCAGGTCGCAGCCGGCGGACAGGGCGATCGCCGCCGCCTCGGCATAGCTCACCTCGACACCGCCGACACGTCGCGCGCCCTCCATGCTGAGGTCGTCGCTGAACACCGCACCGGTGAAGCCGAGCTGCTGGCGCAGGATCTCCTTCAGCCAGCGCGGCGAGAAGCCAGCCGGATGGGCATCGACCTTCGGATAGATCACGTGCGCCGGCATGACGCTGGCGAGACTTGTCGACAGCCATTCGTAGGGCCGTGCGTCGTCGGTAAGGATGGCCTTGAGGCTGCGCTTGTCGATCGGCACTTCGGTGTGGCTGTCCGCCTTCACGTAGCCATGGCCGGGGAAATGCTTGCCGCAGTTGGCCATGCCGGCGAGCAGCAGCCCGTGCATCAGGCTCTTGGCCAGCAGCGTGGCGACGCGGGCGTCGCGGTGGAAGGCCCGATCGCCGATCACGCCGCTGCCGCCGTGGTCGAGGTCGAGCACCGGCGTGAAGCTGAGGTCGACGCCGCAGGCGCGCAGCTCGGCGCCGAGCACATGGCCGGCGGCGGTGGCGGCGTCGGTGGCGGTGAGCGGGTCGCTCATCCACAGCTCGCCGAGCACGCGCATCGCCGGCAGGTGGGTGAAGCCATCGGTGCGGAAGCGCTGCACGCGGCCGCCTTCGTGGTCGATGCAGACCAGCAGGTCGGAGCGGATCGCCTTGATCTCGGCCGTGAGCTCGACGAGCTGGCGCCGATCGACCCAGTTGCGCGCGAACAGGATCATGCCGCCGACCAGCGGGTGCACGAGGCGGCGGCGATCGTCGGCGGTCAGCGCGGTGCCGGCGATGTCGAGGATGACGGGGGCGTGGTTCATGGAAGATCCTGTATCTCGACCACGACGAAGCTCGCCGCGTAGTCGGTTTCGTCGGTGACGCTGACGTGGGCGCGAAGCCCGCGCTCGGCGAACCATTCGGCCAGCGCGCCGTGCAGGCGGATCTCGGGCTTGCCGCTTCGGGCCTTGACGATCTCGCAGTCGCGCCAGGTCATCGGCATGCGCATGCCCATGCCGATCGCCTTGGAGAACGCTTCCTTGGCCGAGAAGCGCGTCGCCAGGTAGCTGATGCCGCGCGACTCGACCCGCCCGAGCCGCTCACGGAACACCTCGATCTCGTGCGGGCCGAGCACCTTCTGCGCGAAACGCTCGCCGCGGCGCGCGTAGGTCTCGTGCAGGCGGCGGATGTCGCAGATGTCGGTGCCGACGCCAAAGATCATGACGACCCCTCGGCCGTCGGGTACGCCGGCCGATCCCCCGAGGGGATGCGGGCCGGCTTGGGAGCGGCCCGGCGCTCGGCCCGCTTCGGTCTCGCGACTCTCATGCGTAGGCGCGGTGGATGCAACGCAGATAGTCGCGCACCGTCTCGCCCATGCCGAGTTCGAGCGCGTCGGCGATCAGCGCGTGGCCGATCGACACCTCCTGCACGCCAGGTACGGCACGCAGGAAGTCGGTGAGGTTATCGCGGTTCAGGTCGTGGCCGGCATTCAGCCCGAGGCCTTCGGCCAGCGCCGCCTGCGCCGCGGCCGTGAAGCCGGCCAGCACCACGGCCTGCTGCGGCGTGCCGTGGGCGCGGGCGTAGGTCTCGGTGTAGAGCTCGACACGGTCGGCGCCGGCCTCGCGCGCACCGCGCATCTGCGCCGGCTCCGGGTCCATGAACAGGCTGACGCGCAGGCCCATCGCCTTGCACTCGGCGACCAGCGGTGCGAGCCGTGCATGGTCGTCGGGGAAGCGCCAGCCGTGGTCGGAGGTCGGCTGGTCGACGCTGTCCGGCACGAAGGTCACCTGGTGCACCTGCAGGCCCTGCCTGACGAGGCTGCGCACTTCGTCCATCAGGTTGTGGAACGGGTTGCCCTCGATGTTGTACTCGGCCTGCGGCCAGGCCTTGAGCAGCTCACCGAGGTCGGCCACGTCCTGCGGGCGGATGTGCCGCTGATCCGGCCGCGGGTGCACGGTGATGCCGTGGCAGCCTGCCTCCAGCGCCAGCGTCGCGGCGCGGGTCACGCTCGGGATGCCGAGCGCGCGCGTGTTGCGCAGCAGCGCGACCTTGTTGAGGTTGACCGACAGCGCGGTCATGCCGCGATGCGGGTCGAGTCCGGTGGTGAGCAGTGGGTTCATCAGAGGCCCTGGACGTCGCGCATCACCTCGCGGGTGCGCAGTGCCGTGGAGCCCAGATGATAGTGAAGCAGCGTGCGCAGTTGCAGCTTCATCGCCGGCAGCGCCAGCGCGCAGGTCTGCTGCAGCGCCTCGAGGCTGCCGTTCGTCAGCGCGGCCTGGGCACCGACGAGCAGCGCACCGGGCAGGCCTGCTTCGTCGTTGCGTGCCTCGGTCACACCCGCCTCGGGGCGCAGCGCGTACAGGGTCTGGGCCTGCAATGGCTGCTGCGTGAGAGTCGCCAGCCCCAGGTCGGGCAGCAGGCCGATCTCCTTGAGCAACGTCAGCTCGAAGGCACGCAGCGCCGCCTGCGTGCGCTCATCCTCGCCGGCGCCGAGGCCCGGCAACGTCTGCGCGTAGGCGTCGAACAGCGCCGGGTGAGGGTCGTGGCGCGCGAGCAGCTTCATCAGCAGCTCGTTGAGGTAGAAGCCGCTGAACAGCGCCGCGCCGGTGAGCATCGCCGCTCCGCCGGCCCATTCGGCCTGGCGCAGCGTCTGGATGTCGCCGGCGCCCTCGCCTTCGGGCAGTCGCCCGAGCGAAACGTTGATCCGCTGGAAGGGCAGCAACACCGCGCGCAGGTTGGAGTGCGGCTTCTTCGCACCCTTGGCGACGACTGCGACGCGGCCCACGGTGCGCGTGAACAGGTCGAGGATCAGGCTGGACTCGCTCCAGTCGTAGCGGTGCAGCACGTAGGCCGCCAGCGGCGCCGCGCCGCGCGCCGTCGCCATGGCGCTATTCGTAGCCGTAGCTGCGCAGATGATCCTCGTCGGCCGCCCAGCCGGAGCGCACCTTGACGAACAGCTCGAGGAAGACCTTGGCATCCATCAAGGTCTCGAGTTCCTGGCGCGCCTCGGAGCCGATGCGCTTGAGCCGCTCGCCGCCGGCGCCGATGATCATGCCCTTGTGGGCGTCGCGCTCGACGACGATCGAGGCGGCGATGCGGCGCAGGTGGCCCTCTTCCTCGTACTTGTCGATGACGACGGTCGAGGTGTAGGGCAGTTCGTCGCCGGTCAGGCGGAACAGCTTCTCGCGAATGATCTCGCTGGCCAGGAACCGGTCGCTGCGATCGGTCAGTGCGTCTTCCTCGTAGAACCAGCCCTGTTCGGGCAGGTACGGCTTGACGATCTGCAGCAGGCGCTCGACATCGGCCGCCTTCTTGGCCGACAGCGGCACGAACTCGGCGAAGGCGTGGCGGTCCTGCATGCCCTTCAGCCAGGGCGCCAGCTCGGCACGGCGGTGCACGGCGTCGAGCTTGTTGGCGATCAGGAACACCGGCTTGCTGACCAGGCCATCACCCTGGATCAGCGACAGCACCTTGGCATCGTCCAGCCCGAAGCGGCCCGCCTCGACGACGAACAGCACCACGTCGACGTCGGCCAGCACGCCCTGCACGGTGCGGTTCAGTGTGCGGTTCAGCGCAGCGCCGTGGCGGGTCTGGAAGCCGGGCGTGTCGACGAAGACGAACTGCGTGTCGCCGACCGTGCGGATGCCAGTGATGCGATGCCGCGTGGTCTGCGCCTTGGCCGAGGTGATGCTGATCTTCTGCCCGACCAGCGCGTTGAGCAGCGTCGACTTGCCGACGTTGGGCCTGCCGACGATGGCGATCAGGCCGCAGCGCTGCGCCGCGGGCAGTTCGTCCACCGGGGTGGTGTCGGTCATGAGCGAAGAGGTCCGCCGGGGCGGTCGCTCGCCTTCAGCACGTCGAGCATCCTGCGCGCGGCTTCCTGCTCGGCCTGGCGGCGCGAACGCCCCTCGCCGGCCTGCGTGAGGCCGAGCGCCGGCACCTCGCACTCGACCTCGAAGGTCTGCGCATGGGCCTGGCCGCGCGTCGCGGCGATGCGGTAGGTCGGCACCGGCAGGCGGCGCGCCTGCAGCCACTCCTGCAGTTCGGTCTTGGCGTCCTTGGCCCAGCTGCCGATCTCGGTGCCGGCAATCACGTCGCCGAACAGTCGCTGCACCAGCGCACGGGCCGCATCGAACCCGGCGTCGAGGAAGACGGCGCCGATCACGGCTTCGAGGGCATCGGCCAGGATGGAGGCGCGCTGCGCGCCGCCGCCGCGAGCCTCGCCTTCGGACAGGCGCACCACATCCGGCAACTCGAGCTGCAGGGCCATGCGATGCAGGCTGTCTTCGCGCACGAGGTGGGCGCGAACGCGCGTGAGATCGCCCTCGTCGGAGCCGGCGAAACGGTCGAACAGCAGGCTGGACACGGCCAGGCTCAGCACGGCGTCGCCGAGGAATTCGAGGCGCTCGTTGTGATCGGCACCGAAGCTGCGGTGCGTCAGCGCACGCTCCAGCAACGCCGTCTGCCGGAAGCGGTGGCCGATTCGGGCCTGGAGATCGTCGATTGATTCGTCCATCGGGTAGGTTGTCATCGGGCCGCGAAGCCCGGGATTGCCCCCGCTGCGCTACTTCTTCGAGCGCCCCTCGTACTTGATGAGCAGGTAGACCGGCGCGACGAGCTCGATCTCCTTGTCGTAGGCAAAACTCACCACGACCTGCTCGTTCTCCTTGGTGATCTGCAGATCCTTGCTATCGATCGAGGTGATCGAGTACTCGATCTGCTTCTGCTTCTCGAACGCGCTGCGGATCTCCGGCACGGTGCTGCCGCCTTCCTTGGCAATCTTCTCCACGGCGCGCTGGATCGTGTAGAACTCGTTGACCGTCGGCAGCACCCGCATCACCACCAGGGCGGTCATGCCGATCAGGATGGCCCAGAACATCAGCCCGAACAGGGTAACGCCGCGCTGCCGGCGGCTCGATGCATACTTTCCGGTCATTCGTTCATGCTCCCGTCTTAGGCCCCGCGCACCGGCACGTCAGTGGAACGAGCCGATGCGCTTCGGGTTGCCGAAGTTCATCCATACGAAGAAGGCCTTGCCGACGATGTTCTCGTCCGGCACGAAGCCCCAGTAGCGCGAGTCTTCCGAGTTGTCGCGGTTGTCGCCCATCATGAAGTAGTGCCCCTCGGGCACCTTGCAGCTGACGCCCTCGGCACTGTAGCGGCAGTTGTCGCGAAATGGGAAGGCATAGGCGCCGTCCGCACCGAAGGGCCTTTGCGCCTGCAGGTTGACCAGGATGCGATGCTCCACGTCACCCAGCTTCTCCTTGAACTCGGGGAAGTAGCGCAGCGAGTCTTCGTCATAGAAGCCCGGCGGCGGCAGCGCCTCGAGCGGCACCTCCTTGCCGTTGACCGACAGCCTCTGGTTGCGGAAGGTGATCTCGTCGCCGGGCAGGCCGACGACGCGCTTGATGTAGTCGATGCTGGTGTCACGCGGGAAGCGGAACACCATCACGTCGCCCCGCTTGGGGTCGTTGTTGGCGATGATCTTCTTGTTGATGACCGGCAAGCGCACGCCGTAGTGGTATTTGTTCACCAGGATCAGGTCACCGACCAGCAGCGTCGGGATCATCGAGCCGGACGGGATCTTGAACGGCTCGAACAGGAAGGAGCGCAGCAGGAACACGGCCAGGATCACCGGGAACAGACCCGCCGTCCAGTCCAGCCACCAGGGCTGCATCAGCAGTTTCTCTCGCGCCGGCGCCAGGTCGGTGTCGACCTTGGTGATGCCCTGCGCCGCCAGCTGTGCACGCCGAGCCGCGTCCTGCTCCTCGAGCGAGCCGGCAGCGGCCGCACGACGCGGCGCGAAGTGGAAGCGCTCAGCCAGCCAGTAGGCCAGCGTCACGACGCTGAGGATGAACAGCAGCAGCGAGAAGTTTCCCGTCCACTTGCCGAGGTACCAGCCGCCCAGGTAGATGGCGAGCGCACCATAGAGCACACCGGTCAGATAACCCATCAGTCGTCCACCTGGAGGATGGCCAGAAACGCCTCCTGCGGCACCTCGACGGAGCCGATCTGCTTCATGCGTTTCTTGCCCGCCTTCTGTTTTTCGAGCAGCTTGCGCTTGCGGGTGATGTCACCACCGTAGCACTTGGCCAGCACGTTCTTGCGAAGCGCCTTGATTGTCTCACGCGCGATGATGTTGGCGCCGATGGCGGCCTGCACGGCCACGTCGTACATCTGCCGCGAGATCAGTTCGCGCATCTTGGTCACCACCGCGCGGCTGCGGTACACGCTCTGCGCACGGTGCACGATGATCGACAGCGCGTCGACCTTGTCGCCGTTGAGCAGGATGTCGACCTTGACGACGTCGGAGGCGCGGTACTCCTTGAACTCGTAGTCCATCGACGCGTAGCCGCGCGACACGCTCTTGAGCTTGTCGAAGAAGTCCAGCACGATCTCCGCCAGCGGCATCTCGTAGGTCAGCATGACCTGGCGGCCGTGGTAAGCCATGTTGATCTGGTTGCCGCGCTTGAGGTTGGCCAGCGTCATCACCGGGCCGACGTAGTCCTGCGGCATGTACAGGTGCACCGTCACGATCGGCTCGCGGATCTCCTTGATGCGGCCCTGGTCGGGCATCTTCGACGGGTTCTCGACCTGCATCACCGTGCCATCGTTGAGCTCGACCTCGTAGACCACGCTCGGCGCGGTGGTGATCAGGTCCTGGTCGAACTCGCGCTCGAGCCGTTCCTGCACGATCTCCATGTGCAGCAGGCCGAGAAAGCCGCAGCGGAAGCCGAAGCCGAGCGCCTGGCTGACCTCGGGCTCGTAGCGCAGCGAGGAGTCGTTCAGCTTGAGCTTCTCCAGCGCGTCGCGCAGCTGGTCGTACTCGCTCGCCTCGGTCGGGTACAGCCCGGCGAAGACCTGCGGCTTGATCTCCTTGAAGCCCGGCAGGGGTTCGCTGGCCACGCCCAGGTTGTTGGGCAGCTTCTTCTCCAGCGTGATGGTGTCGCCGACCTTGGCCGCCTGCAGTTCCTTGATGCCGGCAATGATGAAGCCGACCTCACCGGCCCGGAGCGACTCGCGCGGCAGCGACTTCGGCGTGAACACACCGAGCTGCTCCACGCCATACACCGCGTCGCTGGCCATCAGGCGGATGCGCTCCCCGCGGGTCAGCGAGCCGTCGACCACGCGCACCAGCATGACGACGCCGACATAGTTGTCGAACCAGCTGTCGATGATCATCGCGCGCAGGGGCGCAGCGGTTTTGCCGCGCGGCGCCGGCATGCGCTGGATCACCGCCTCGAGGATGTCGTCGATGCCTTCGCCGGTCTTCGCGCTGCACGGGATCGCGTCGTCGGCGTCGATGCCGATCACGTCCTCGATCTCCTCCTTGGCGCGCTCCGGGTCCGCCTGCGGCAGATCCATCTTGTTGAGCACAGGGACGACTTCGACGCCGAGCTCGATGGCGGTGTAGCAGTTGGCCACCGTCTGCGCCTCGACCCCCTGGCTCGCATCGACCACCAGCAACGCCCCCTCGCAGGCCGACAGCGAGCGGCTGACCTCGTAGCTGAAGTCGACGTGCCCCGGCGTGTCGATCAGGTTCAGGTTGTAGATCTGGCCGTCGCGCGCCTTGTACTGCAGCGCCGCGGTCTGCGCCTTGATCGTGATGCCGCGCTCGCGCTCGATGTCCATCGAGTCGAGCACCTGCGCCTCCATCTCGCGGTCGGACAGCCCGCCACATCGCTGGATCAGACGGTCTGCCAGCGTGCTCTTGCCGTGGTCGATGTGGGCAATGATGGAGAAGTTGCGGATGTGGTCCATGAACTGCGATTCGACTTCGGTGCGAACGCCGGGCAAACAACGGCGTAGCCGTTGCGTCGGACGCTAACTTCGCGCAGCGAAGTTAAGCGTGGCGTGAGCCACGCGGCGGGAGACAAAAAAAAGGCACGTCGAACGAGTGACGCGCCTTCCAACAAAACGTATGGCAACTGCTTGTTGGGCCTTCATTGTAGCCAAAAGCACCCCGCGCAAGACCGCGCCAATCCTCGATTTCTGCTCGTTGCGACGTCCCAACAGCAGATTTCATCAACAGCTTATCCACAAAGCCTTGTGGATCTCCTGGGGATAGCTTGAACGCCCCTTCTTTGTTGATCGGATCAGCGAAAGAAGGGTCGAACAAGGCCAGATTCTAGCCGCCAGCATCGGCAATCGCCGCCATGCCAGATTGTCAGCGGTCACTGACTTTCTCACGATCCGGGAAGCGGTTGTTCCGGCAGACAGCAGCCACCCCATCACAACCGATCACTTGCCGTATGGCGGAAAGACCCCCTCTGGCAGTCGGTCGATCTGGTCGCTCGGCCGACTGCGCTTGGTCGCCCAAGGCCACTCAGCGGGCAGGCCGGATGATCAGGAAGTTGACCGTGTCGCCTCGCCGAACCAGGGCAGTCACGGCGCGCGCCTTGTCGAGCTTGGTGACCACGGACTCGAACTGCTTCGCGCTGGTGATTTCCGTGTTGTCCAGAGACAGGATCACGTCGCCTTCGCGCAGTCCGGCACGGGCCGCGGCACCTTCGGCCACCTCGACACGCACGCCGTTCTTGATCTTGAGCTCGCGCTTCTGCGCCTCGCTCAGATCGGACACGCCGATCCCGAGCGTGGCCGCGGTCGCCTGCGGCCTGGTTTCTGCCTCCGCCGTGCGACGCGCACGATCCGGTTCGACCTCCGCCACGACGACACCGAGATCCTTGTACGCACCGCGACGGAACACCTGCACGGTCGCCTTGCTGCCCGGCTTGACGCCACCGACGATGCGCGGCAGGTCGCCGGACTTCTCCACCGTCTTGCCGTCGAATCGGGTGATGATGTCTCCCGCCTCGACGCCAGCCTTCTCGGCAGGGCCGCCCGCCTCGACGCTGCGCACCAGCGCGCCGGTCGGTTTGCCGAGCCCGATCGATTCGGCGACTTCCTTGGTCACCTGGTCGATGCTGACGCCGATGCGGCCGCGGCTGACGCGGCCGGTCGTCTTCAACTGGTCCGCCACCCGCGTCGCCTCGTCGATCGGGATCGCGAACGAGATGCCCATGTAGCCGCCGGAGCGGCTGTAGATCTGCGAGTTGATGCCGACCACCTCGCCGCGCATGTTGATCAGCGGGCCGCCCGAGTTGCCGGGATTGATCGCGACGTCGGTCTGGATCAGCGGCAGGAACTCGCCGGTGTCGCGCGCCTTGGCGCTGACGATGCCGGCCGTGACGGTGTTCTCGAGGCCAAAGGGCGAACCGATGGCGATGACCCACTCGCCCACGCGCAGGCGGTTCACGTCGCCGATGCGCACGGTCGGCAGCCCCGTCGCCTCGACCTTTACCAGGGCGACGTCGGAGCGTCGATCCGCACCGATGACGCGAGCCTTGAACTCGCGCTTGTCAGCCAGCGTGACGAAGACCTCGTCCGCGCCGTCGATCACGTGGGCGTTGGTCATCACGTACCCGTCGGCACCGAAGATGAAGCCGGATCCGACGCCGCGCTGCTGCGGCTCGCCGTCGGGCTGCTGCGACCTCGGGCCGCGCGGCGAGGGCTGGTTCGGGATCGGCAGGCCGAAGCGCCGGAAGAACTCCAGCATGTCTTCGTCCATCTCGGGCGAGCCATCGCTGCGCGCGGCACGTCGCTCGGTCGTGCGGATGTTGACCACGGCCGGGCCGACACGCTCGGCCAGGTCGGCGAACTCGGGCAGTGCCTGCGCGTGCGCGGCCGGCACGACCAGCGTGCCGGCCAGTGCGATGGCGAGGCTGGCGACAGCAAAAACGAAGCTGCGGCGCGCCGCCGCGGTGACAGAGTCAGGCAAGTGCTTGGTCATGGATCGAGAGCCTCAGTACGAAAACCTGGCCAGATGGCGCTTCACTTCTTGCGTTCAAGCCCATTGGCGAACATCAGCAGCGTGGCGGGAGGCACATCGCCGACGACGGTGACCCACCAGTCGCCGTGGCGACGCATCAAGGTCTGCGTCGCGCCAACGGCAGTGCGTATCGAGCGCTGGTGGCGCTGCGCATCGAAGCGCTCGATAAAGACCGACACATAGGCCAGCCCATCCGAATAGATGGTCTGCAGTACCGGTTCGGCGGATGCTTCCTGCGGGTTGGACGTGGGCGACTCCATCGGGCGCCGCACGCAACTGACTTCGCGGAAGCCCGGGACCAGCTGGCGCATGCCCCAGCCCTCGGACTCCATCCGGGTCGGCGTCAGCGACGGCCGGACGATGCGGTAGCCGTCGAGCTTGCGCATCGGCCCGATGACGCTGTCGACCTGCGGCTTGACGCCGATCGTGACCTCGGAGAATGCCGAAGTCTCGAGCACCTCGTTGCGGTCGTTGATCACGTCGGAGCGCAGCAGCAGGCCGGAGGCCTTGTCCGACCAAAGCCGATAGCCGAAGCGATGCGCGTCGCGCGGCTGCACCATCAGCACATGTGCTTCGCGCCCGGCGACTCGCTCGCTGCCCTGCGGATTGACTTCATAGATCTCGGCCAGCCGGTCGACGCCGCCTTGCAGAAGCGCCGGGAAGCTGGTCATCGTCTGCGCCTGCTCGAGCAGCGCCACACGGCTGGCCGGCCACAGCGTCTGCACCACGTCGTTGTGGCGAAACACGTGGCGCGCCTGGCCGTCGAGTGACTCGATGCGCTCGTACTGGTTGCTGCCTTCGCAGTAGTGCGCGATGCGCGCGCTCGACACTGCGCCGCCGCCGCTGACCACGAAGATGCCCTGGAAGTTCTGCCTCGCGGCAGCCTCGTGGATGCGCGACAGCCAGGCGCGGACCTCGCGCGAGTCGGTGGCTGCCGACGCCGCCGGCGCACCGGCCGCAGACACGAAACCGCAGAACGCGCCGAGCAGGGTCAGCGCAATGATCGGGCGAAGCAGCATGAGATGGAGCGATTCCGTTCGCGCAGGCTCAGCGCATGGATGCGTCGGTGGTGGCGCTGCGCAGGAAGGCCGAAGGCACCCCCAGCGCCGACGCACCCGCGAAGTTCTGGTGCGCAGCGAGGTAGCGGTCGAGGCGCGCGTCGCGGATCACCTTGCCGTCGGTCACGAGGGCGGCCGGCTCGACACCGGCATCGGCGTTCACCGCCACTGGCACGACCGGCGCAGGCGCCGCTGCCAGGGCGCCTGGGCCCGCCTGCGGCGCGGGGCCGCGCGTGACCACCAGCACGCCGGCGACGGCAACGAAACCGGCGGCGACCGCCGCACCGGCGTGCCAGCGGCGCAGGCGGCGGCCCGTCGCCATGGGGGCCGCGGCGGCCGGCGCCACCTGCGGTGCGAGCACCACCGGCTCGTCGGCCAGCCGCTCACGCAATCGCCGCAGGAAGGCCTCATCACGCGACGGTGACGAGGCGAGATCGTCCGAACGAAGCACGTCACCGATCAACTGGTACGCATGCCAGGTCTGCCGGGCATTGCCATCGCTTCGCCAAGCGGCGCAGGCGCGGCGTACGCCCTCGGACGCCAACTCGCCGTCGGCCAGCGCCGACAGGTCTTCGGCACCATTCGAACCCATGGACTGTTCACTGGACATCATCGACTCCAAACCACTCCCCGCCCCTCACCACCGTTCGCCTTCGCGCGTATCGAGCAGCGGCCTCAGCCGCAGCGCGATCGCCTCGCGCGCCCGGAAGATGCGCGAGCGCACCGTCCCGATCGGGCAGTTCATCAACTCGGCGATCTCCTCGTAGCTCAAGCCTTCGATCTCGCGCAGAGTAATCGCCTGGCGCAGATCCTCGGACAGTGCTTCGATCGCGGAGTTCACCGCGGCTGCAATTTCCTTGCTGGCCAGCACGGCGTCGGGAGTCTCGCCGTCGCTTAGTTCGTTTTCGACGCGCGAAGTTTCGTCGTCGTCGTCGCGCGAGGCGAGTGCGGATTCCGTCACGATCGGATCACGCTTGAGGTCGACCAGGGCCTTCTTGGCCGTGTTCACGGCGATGCGGTACAGCCAGGTGTAGAAGGCGCTGTCACCGCGGAACTGGCCGATCGCGCGGTAGGCGCGGATGAAGGTCTCCTGGGCGATGTCCGGCACGAGGTCGACGTCGCGCACCATGCGACCGATCAGTCGCTCGATGCGGCGCTGGTACTTCACCACCAGCATCTCGAACGCCCGCACGTCGCCCTGCTTGACTCGTTCGATCAGCGGTGCGTCGGCGTCGTTGGCGTTCATGCGTAGAGAGGGTCGGGGGCCTGCGCCGAGGGGGCCGCCGGTTCGGGGCGCGGCGAATATACCGCACGGCGCAGGGCATTCCAGTCGCCCGCACCGGCGTCCCGGCCGAGCACCAGCCAGACGTGGCGCGCCCCGTGCCGGTGAAGGCCACCGTGGCGAAACCGCAGCAGCATCCAGTTGCCCGTGTCGGCGGTCAACAGCAGTGAGCCTTCGCACTCCGGCGTGGCCAGCGTCGACGGCCCGGCCAGCCACCATGTCTGCCCATCCCAGCGCAACCGGCCCGCCGCGAGCGGCCTCCAGCCGACCGCCGGCAACCAGGCCAGGCAAGCCAGCAGCACCCAGCCCAGCGCGGCCCAGGCCTCGCGCGCGAACAGGCCCACCGCCCAGGCGATCACGACCAGCGCCACCAAGCCGTGCAGAGCGGACAGCGCCCAGCGAGCCCGCGACGGCAGAGCGACCGCGAAGGTCGTCGAAGTGGTCACGCGCGTTGCCCCGCAGCGCGCGCCGCGATCAGGCTCGGCGGAACACCAGCGTCCCGTTGGTGCCGCCGAAGCCGAAGTTGTTCTTGACGGCGTAGTCGATCTTCATCGGCCGCGCCTCGTTGGCGCAGTAGTCCAGGTCGCACTCGGGATCCTGGTTGAAGATGTTGATCGTCGGCGGCGAGATCTGGTGGTGCAACGCAAGCACGGTGAACACCGACTCGATGCCGCCGGCGCCGCCGAGCAGGTGGCCGGTCATCGACTTGGTCGAGTTGACCACCAGCTTCTTTGCGTGGTCGCCGAAGGCCAGCTTGATCGCGTTGGTCTCGTTGACGTCGCCCAGCGGCGTGGAGGTGCCGTGCGCGTTCAGGTACTGCACCTGATCGGCGTTGACGCTGGCATTGCGCAGCGCGGCACGCATGGAACGCTTCGGGCCATCGACGTTCGGCGCCGTCATGTGGTACGCATCGGCACCCATGCCGAAGCCGGACAGCTCGGCGTAGATCTTCGCGCCGCGGCGCCTGGCGTGTTCGTACTCCTCGAGCACCAGCACGCCGGCGCCCTCACCGAGCACGAAGCCGTCGCGGTCCTTGTCCCACGGGCGCGAAGCCGTCGCCGGGTCGTCGTTGCGCGTGGACAGCGCACGGGCTGCCGCAAAGCCGCCGATGCCCAGCGGCGACACGGTGGACTCCGCGCCGCCGGCGATCATCACGTCCGCGTCTCCGTACTCGATCAGACGGCCCGCTTCGCCGATGCAATGCAGGCCCGTGGTGCAGGCCGTGACGATGGCGAGGTTCGGCCCCTGGAAGCCGAAGTGGATCGACACATGCCCGGAGATCATGTTGATGATCGAGGCCGGCACGAAGAACGGCGAGATGCGGCGCGGCCCGCGGGCGGTGTACTCGCCGTGGGTCTCCTCGATCATCGGCAAGCCGCCGATGCCCGATCCGACGATGCAGCCGATCCGTTCCGCCGCTTCCTCGCTCAACGCATCGTTGATGGGCAGGCCCGCATCACGCACCGCCTGAATGGACGCCGCCATCCCGTAGTGGATGAAGGTGTCCATGTGGCGCGCTTCCTTGCCGGGAATGTAGTCCTCGATCTGGAAGCCCTTCACCTCGCCGGCGAACTTGCACGCGAACGCCGACGCGTCGAAGCGCGTGATGTTCGCGATGCCGGAGCGCCCGGCGATCAGATTCGCCCAGCCTTCGGCCACCGTGTTGCCCACGGGGCTGATCAGGCCGAGTCCGGTGACGACGACGCGACGGCGGCTCATGCGCAATGCGGATGCATGGACAAGGGGATCGGGCCGGCCTTCAGGCGGCCTTCTGGTGCTTGACGGCGTAATCGATCGCCAGCTGCACGGTCGTGATCTTCTCGGCTTCTTCGTCCGGGATCTCGATGCCGAACTCGTCCTCGAGGGCCATCACCAGTTCCACCGTGTCCAGCGAATCGGCGCCGAGATCGGCCACGAATGCTTTCTCGCTGGACACATCGGCCTCGGGCACACCCAACTGTTCGGCGATGATCTTCTTGACTCGTGCTTCGATGTCGCTCATGACTCCTCCGGGAGTGTTTACAGAAAACAGGGCGGGATTCTAAGGCTTGGCCGCTCGGCGCCGCGGATGCCCCGCGGCGACGCGGTCAGGCCATGTACATGCCGCCGTTGACGTGCAGTTCGGTGCCGGTGATGTAGCCGGCACCGGGCGAGGCGAGAAACGCCACCGCGTTGGCGATCTCGTCGGCCTGGCCGAGGCGGCCGAGCGGGATCTGCGCCAGCAGTGACGCCTTCTGCGCCTCGGGCAGCGAATGCGTCATGTCGGTATCGATGAAGCCCGGTGCGACGCAGTTGACAGTGATGCCGCGGCTGCCGAGTTCGCGCGCCAGCGAACGCGTCATGCCCGCCACGCCGGCCTTGGCCGCCGCATAGTTGGCCTGACCCGGGTTGCCGCTGGCTCCGACGACCGAGGTGATGTTGACGATGCGGCCGTAGCGCTGCTTCATCATCGGCTTGATCGCCGCGCGGCTGGCTCGGAACACCGCCTTCAGGTTGGTGTCGATCACCGCGTCCCAGTCGTCGTCCTTCATGCGCATCGACAGCGTGTCGCGCGTGATGCCGGCGTTGTTGACCAGCACATGCAGGCCACCATGCTGCTTGACGATGCCGTCGATCGCCGCGTCCAGCGCCGCAGCCTCGGTGACGTCGAGCCTCAGGCCGCTGCCGCCTTGCGGTGCGAGCGCCTCGCCGATCGCGGCGGCGCCGGCATCGGTCGTCGCCGTGCCGACCACCTTCATGCCCTGGGCGGCGAGCGCCAGCGCGATGGCCCGGCCGATGCCGCGCGAGGCGCCGGTGACGAGTGCGACCTGGCCGTTCATCGAGACGTCGCTCATGCCAGCCCCCCCTTGGCCTCGGCCAGGGTGGCCGGGTCGAGCACGTTGCCGACGATCAGTTCAGCATCGATGCGCCTGGCCAGGCCGGCCAGCACCTTGCCGGGGCCGCACTCGAACAGATGCGTCGCGCCGCGGGCGCGGATCGCCTGCACGATCTCGACCCAGCGCACCGGGCCGAAGGCCTGCCGGTACAGCGCCTCGCGAATCGCGTCCGGCGCGGTCTGCTCGACCACGTCGATGTTGTTGATCAGCGGAATCTGCGGCGCGCGCAGCGTCACCGCCGCCAAGCGTTCTCTCAGCCTGTCCGCGGCCGGCTTCATCAGGCTGCAGTGGAACGGTGCGGACACCGCCAGCGGCAGCGCGCGCTTGGCGCCGCGCCCCTTGAGCGCCTCGCAGGCCTGGTCGACGGCCCCCTTGGTGCCGGCGATCACCGTCTGCTTCGGATCGTTGTAGTTCGCTGCGGAGACCGGCTCGCCCACGGCCGCGGCAACTTCGGCGCAGGTGGCACGCACGATCTCGGCATCGAGGCCGAGGATGGCCGCCATCGCCCCGACGCCTACGGGAACGGCCTCCTGCATCGCCTGCGCACGGAAGCGAACCAGCGGCAGCGCGTCGGCCAGCGTCAGTGAGCCTGCGGCCACCAGCGCGCTGTACTCGCCCAGCGAGTGGCCGGCGACGACCGACGGGGCACGGCCGGTCTCGGCCATCCAGGCGCGATAGCAGGCCACGGCAGCGGCCAGCATCACCGGCTGCGTATTGGTGGTCAGGTCGAGCTGTTCCTTCGGGCCCTCGTGGATCAGCCGGCCGATGTCCTCGCCGAGCGCCGCGGAGGCCTCGGCCAGCGTGTCGCGCACGGCGGGGTGGTCGCCCCACGCGTCGAGCATGCCCACGGTCTGCGACCCCTGGCCGGGGAACACGAATGCGAAGCTTGTCATCGCCCTTGTCTCTCTCTTGTCGTCTTGTCGGCCCGCAGCGGGCACAGCCTCAGAAGTCGAGCAGCACCGCGCCCCAGGTGAAGCCGCCGCCCACACCTTCGAGCATCACGGTGTCACCCGGCTTGACCTGGCCCTTGCGCACCGCGACGTCCAGCGCCAGCGGAATCGACGCGGCAGAGGTGTTGCCGTGCTCGTCGACGGTAACGACGACCTTGTCCATCGAGAGCTTCAGCTTGCGCGCGGTGCCCTGCATGATGCGGATGTTGGCCTGGTGCGGAATCAGCCAGTCGATGTCGGCGTCGCTGCGGCCGGCCTTGTGCAGCACGGCGCGGGCAGCGCTCTCGAGCACGCCGACGGCGAGCTTGAAGACCGCCTGGCCATCCATCTTCAGCAGCGGGTCGCCGACCACCTTGCCACCGGACACCGTACCCGGCACGCAGAGGATCTCGACGTGGCGGCCATCGGCATGCAGATCGCTGGCCAGGATGCCCGGCGAGTCGCTGGCCTCCAGCACCACGGCGCCGGCGCCGTCGCCGAACAGCACGCAGGTCGTGCGGTCCTTGAAGTCGAGGATGCGCGAGAAGACCTCGGAGCCGATCACCAGCGCGCGCGTCGCCAGGCCGCCGCGGATCATCGAGTCGGCCACGGCCAGGCCGTACACGAAGCCGGAGCAGACGGCCTGCACATCGAACGCGGCGCCGCCGAAGGCCCCGAGCTTGCGCTGCACGATGCAGGCGGTCGACGGGAAGACCATGTCCGGCGTCGAGGTCGCGACGATGATCAGGTCGATCTCTTCCGGCTTGCGACCGGCCGCCTCGAGCGCATGGCGCGCGGCGTGCACGGCGAGGTCGCTGCCGGCCACGTCGGGGGCGGCGAAGTGGCGCGCGCGGATGCCGGTGCGCTCGACGATCCACTCGTCGGAAGTCTCGATGCCGTCACGCGCGAGCCGCGCCGCGAGCGCCTCGTTGGTCACCCGGTCGGGGGGCAGGTAGCTGCCGGTGCCGGTGATGCGGGAGAAACGAGGGGTGGGATTGCTCATCGTGAAGCGGCCAGCGCCGGCGGTTCGGTCTGAGGCTCCGCGCTCGGCGCCGGCATCGCGGCCAGCGTCTCGAGAATGCGGTCGTGCACGCGGTCTAGCAGTCGGTTGCGCGCCGCATCATAAGCCCGGTTCAGAGCCGTCTGGAAAGCGAAGGCATCGGCCGAGCCGTGGCTCTTGAACACCAGGCCACGCAGGCCGAGCAGCGCCGCGCCGTTGTAGCGGCGATGGTCGACGCGCGCCTTGAAATGGTTGAGCACCGGCAGCGCGACCAGAGCGGCGAGCTTGGTGAAGACGTTGCGCGTGAACTCCTGCTTGATGAAGTTCGACAGCATCGAGGCCAGGCCCTCGGCCGTCTTCAGCGCGACGTTGCCGACGAAACCGTCGCAGACGACGATGTCGGTGGTGCCCTTGAAGATGTCGTTGCCCTCCACGTTGCCGTGGAAGTTCAGGTGGCCGCTGGCGGCGGCGGCACGCAGCAGTTCGCCGGCCTGCTTGATGGTCTCGCTGCCCTTGATCGCCTCTTCGCCGATGTTGAGCAGGCCGACGCTGGGGTTGTCCTTGCCTTCGACGGCGGCGACCAGCGCGCTGCCCATCACCGCGAACTGCAGCAGGTGATCGGCACTGCAATCGACGTTGGCGCCGAGGTCGAGCACGGTGGTGTAGCCGTCGCGCTCGTTGGGCATCACCGAGGCGATCGCCGGGCGGTCGATGCCTTCGAGCGTCTTCAGCACGTAGCGCGAGACGGCCATCAGCGCGCCAGTGTTGCCGGCGGAGACGCAGGCCTGCGCAGCAGCGCGGCCGTTCTCGCCGACCTTGACCTGGGAGACGGCCACGCGCAGCGAGGAATCCTTCTTCCTGCGCAGGGCGACCTCGACCGGATCGTCCATCTCGACGACTTCGGTGGCGGCAACGACGGTGCAGCGTGGCCAGCCCGCAGCCGATGCCAGCACCTCCGCCTTGCCGACGAGAATCAGGTGCGCTTCGGGGTGCGCTTCGAGGAAGGCACGGCAGGCCGGCAGGGTGACCGACGGCCCGTGGTCGCCGCCCATGCAGTCGACGGCCAGCGTCACCCGCTCCAATACGGCGGTACTCATGTCAGACCGGGGAGCGGCCAAGCCGCGCCGCAGCCACGACGCGTCAGGCGTCGGCCTTGGTCTTCAGGACCTTGCGGCCGCGGTAGAAGCCGGTCGGGCTGATGTGGTGGCGCAGGTGCGTCTCGCCGGTGGTCGGCTCGATCGCCGTGCCGGGCGCCGCCACGGCATTGTGCGAGCGGTGCATGCCGCGCTTGGACGGCGACTTCTTGTTCTGCTGAACGGCCATGGAATTCTCCTGTGTGGCGGGACCGGTCAAACCCGCCCCGGCGGGAGCGAATCCCGCACGACACCCGCCGTGACCGCCATGGCGACACTGGAAGGCGTCCGATGAAAAGCCCGCGATTCTAGCATGTGCCGCCGACTCGCCCGTGGGGTGACCTCAGTGCCGCGACTTGCCCTTGAGGGCTGCCAGCGCCGCGAACGGGTTCGGGCGCTCCTGCAGCGGCTCGTCGGCGGACGCCGGCACGGCCAGGGGTCGCGGGCACTCGTCGTGTCGCGGCACCAGCGGCAGCGCCAGGATCAGTTCGTCCTCGATCAATCCGCAGAGATCGAGCGCGCGAGTGAGCACCAACACATCGTCTTCACTGTCAGCGTCGATCTCGGCGGCCGTGGCCTCGTCCTGAACGAAGCGGAAGCTGCGCTGCGCGGCCAGCGGAACCTCGACTGGCTGCAGGCAGCGCTGGCACTCGAGGTTCAGCCGCGCGCGCGCCGCGACGTGCAGCCACACCTGCGGCCGGTCTCCACGCACCGGTCGAAGTTCCCCATGAGCCTCCCAGGACACCCGATCGCCGTCGCCCGGCTGCGCCTCGGCATGGGCCGACCCGCACAGCCGTTCCATCCCGGTCAAGGGCCATTCGCCGGCCAGTTCGTCGCCGTCCTTCGCGAAGGCCTCGACGTCCAGCCGCAGGGGATCGCGGTTGCGCGCTTTCATGGCATCGAGTGTACGGGTCGCGATGGGACAATCCGGGCATGACCCCGCGCCCCCCGCTGATCCTTGCATCGACCTCGCGCTACCGTCGCGAACTGCTCGAGCGCCTGCGCCTGCCCTTCGACGTCTTGTCGCCGCAGGTGGACGAGACGCCGCGCCCGGGCGAAGCACCCGCGCGCCTCGCAGCACGATTGGCCGATGCCAAGGCCGCAGCGGTCGCGGCACTGCACCCGGACGCGGTCGTGATCGGCTCGGACCAGGTCGCCGACCTCGATGGCGAGCCCGTCGGCAAGCCCGGCACGCACGAGCGCGCCGTGCAGCAGTTGCGTGCCATGCGCGGGCGCAGCGTGGTGTTCCAGACCGCCGTGGCCGTACACCGCGCCGCGTCGGGCTACGTCGGCGCGGCGCTCGCCCCGGTGACGGTGCGCTTCCGCCAGTTGTCCGATGCCGAGATCGAACACTACCTGCGCACCGAGCAGCCGTACGACTGCGCCGGCAGCGCGAAATGCGAGACGCTGGGCATCGCGCTGCTCGACGCGATCGAGTCCGACGACCCGACGGCGCTGGTCGGCCTGCCGCTGATCCGCACCAGCGCCCTGCTGCGCGCGGCCGGCATCGACCCGCTGCTGCCATGAGCACGCCGGGCGGATCGCTCTACCTGGTGCCGAACTCGCTGGACTTCGGCATCGACGGTGCAGATGCCGCGGTGCCGATCGAAGACGTGTTGCCGCTGGGCGTGCTGTGCATCGCCGCCCGCCTCGAGCACTGGGTGGCCGAGAGCGCGCGCAGCACGCGAGCGTTCCTGAAGCGTGTCGATCGGGTCGTGCCGCTGGCGCGGCCACTGCAACAGATCGCCATCGTGGAATTGCCGCGGCCCTCCAAGGGCGCCAAAGCGCCGGCTGCGCCCGACCTGAAGCCCCTGCTCGCCCCGCTGCGCGCCGGCGTCGATCTCGGGCTGATCTCCGAGGCCGGCCTGCCGGCAGTGGCCGATCCGGGCGCGGCGCTCGTCCAGGCGGCCCATGCCGAGCACATTGCCGTCGTGGCGCTGCCCGGCCCGAGTTCGCTGCTGCTGGCACTGGCGGCCAGCGGCCTGAACGGGCAGAGCTTCGCCTTCGTCGGTTACCTGCCGGTCGAAGCCGGCGCACGCGCGGCACGCCTGCGCGAGCTGGAGGCGCTGTCGCGCCGGGCGCAGCAGACGCAGATCCTCATCGAAACCCCCTACCGCAACGCCGCGATGCTCGATGCGCTGCTGGCGCATCTTCAACCGGGTACGCGGGTCTCGTTGAGCTGCGGCCTGACGGCGCCGGGCGCATTCACGCGGACCGACAGCGTTGGCGCCTGGCGCGCCTCGGCAGCTTCGCTGCCGGCGGACCGCCCCGTGGTGTTCGCCTTCCTGGCCGGCTGAGCGCCAGCCTGTCCGTTCAGGACGAGGGCACCTCGTCAGCGGCCGGCTTCTTCGCGCCGAACAGCGCCGCGACCTTCTTCTTCGGCTTGATGTACGCCGACAGACCACCCCGCGGCGCGGGCACGGCGGCCTTCTTGTCCCAGGCCGGCTCGGCCTCGGGATTGCTCGGCTCGTAGGGCTGGTCGAACAGCGGATCGGCCGGCTTCGCCAGCGGCGCCGGGCTGCGCTGCACCGCGGCGCGCGGCGGCCGTTCGTCGCCACCGCCGTCGTCGCGCCGGCTGCGCTCGCGGACGAAGTCGCGCCGCGGCGCCTCGTCGTCGAGCTCGAAGGGTTCGATCTCGATCTTCTTCGTGATCAGCTTCTCGATGTCGCCGACCATGCGCATGTCGTCGCGCGCGACCAGCGTGAACGCCAGGCCCGAGGCGCCGGCGCGGCCGGTGCGGCCGATGCGGTGCACGTAGTCCTCGGCATTGAACGGCACGTCGAAGTTGAATACCGCCGGCAGGTCGGCGATGTCCAGCCCGCGCGCCGCCACATCGGTGGCCACCAGCACGTCGACCTCGCCGCGCTTGAAGGCGTCGAGCGCCTTCAGCCGCTCGTCCTGGCTCTTGTCGCCATGCAGCGCATTGGTGCGCAGGCCGTCGCGTTCAAAGGAGCGCGCCAGCCGGGCACAGCCGAGCTTGGAGTTGACGAAGACGATCGCCTGCGTGATCGAGCGCTCCTTGAGCAGCTTGAGCACGGCGCGGCGCTTGTCGTCCGGGGCGACGCTGAAGAAGCGCTGCTCGACGTTGGTGGCGGTCGCGTTCGGCCGCGCCACCTCGACGAGGATCGGATCCTGCAGATAGCTCTCGGCCAGCCGCTTGATCTCGTTCGAGAAGGTGGCCGAGAACAGCAGTGTCTGGCGCTGCTTGGGCAGGTAGCTGAGGATGCGCTGCAGGTCGGGCAGGAAGCCGATGTCCAGCATGCGGTCGGCCTCGTCGAGCACCACGTACTCGACCTGGTTCAGCACGCAGTTCTTCGCCTCGATGTGGTCGAGCAGCCGGCCCGGCGTGGCGATCAGCACCTCGACGCCGGCCTTCAGTTCGGCCGTCTGTGGCTTCATGTCGATGCCGCCGAACACCACCGTCGCACGCAGCTTGGTGAACTTGGAGTACTGCTTGACGTTGTTGGCGACCTGGTCGGCCAGCTCGCGCGTCGGCGCCAGCACCAGCGCGCGCACCGGGTGACGTGCCGGCGACATGCTCGGGTTCTCGTGCTTGAGCATCTTCTGCAGCAGCGGGATCGAGAACGCGGCGGTCTTGCCGGTGCCGGTCTGCGCCGCGCCCATCACGTCGCGCCCGGCCAGCACGATCGGAATCGCCTTGGCCTGGATCGGCGTCATCGTCTGGTAGCCGGAGTCGGCGACGGCGCGAAGCAGCTTCTCGTCCAGCGGCAGGGTGTCGAAACGGGCCGGCGGCGGTGCCGCGACCTCGGGGCTGGCGTCGCTCGTGGCGGTGCCGGGGGTGGGGTCCATCATCCCGCCATTATCGGCGAGGCGGCTGCTTGCCCTTCATCAGCAGCCAGCGGGGCGACTTGAAGCGGATGATCAGCGAGTACAGCGACACATAGATCAGCGCAAATGCCACGATGAAAAGGCCGAGGATGCGCGAGTCGTTCCAGAACAGCACGCTGGGCACCACGGCCGTCATGCACAGCATCCACAGGTAGGGCGCGGTCATCGCGTTGCGCTTGGTCATCGCGGCGGCGTCGCGGTTGCCCACCGCCCAGCGCAGCAGCCGGCGATAGACCAGGCTGTGCAGGTGCACGCCGTCGGGCATGGCGATCGCCCGGCCCCGCACGACGCGCCGCCGGTACATCGAGAACAGCGTCTCGAACACCGGGTACACCGCCGCCAGCAGCGGGAACAGCGGCGAGACGTCGTCATTGCGAACGACCAGCAGCAACGCCACCTCGGCGGTGTAGAAGCCGAGGAAGTAGGCCCCGCCGTCGCCGAGGAAGATCAACCCGTGCGGGTAGTTCCAGATGAAGAAGCCCAGCGTGGCGCCGGCGCCGATCAACGCCAGCGCCAGCACCAGCGGATCGCCGGTCTGCCCGGCGACGTAGGCCACCGCCAGCAGGATCATGACGACGCACATCGAGGCCAGGCCGTTGAAGCCGTCGATGATGTTGACCGCGTTGGCCATGCCGGCCACGGCGATCATCGCCAACAGCGTGGCGCCACCCTCGAACGCGGCGATCCAGTCCAGGCCCCAGATGTCGGTGCGGCGGATCGCCGTGTTGAGCAGGTACACCGCCAGCAGCGCGGAGACGGCTGCGGCCACCAGCCGCGGGAACGGCGGCACGCGCTTGGTCAGATCCTCGGCCAAGCCGGCGGCGAAGGCCGGAAAGCCGCAGATCACCAGCAGCGCCAGATGCAGGGCCAGCTGCCGCTGCCAACCGAGCACGGCCGCGGCGACGGCGACGAGCATCAGCGCCGCGAACACGCTCAGCCCGCCGACGCGGGCCACGGGCTGCGAATGGACCTTCTGCGGGCCGGAGAGATCGTGGTCCTTGGTCGCGGCACCGTGGTGCCGGAGGATCCGCACGACCAGCAGGGTCAGTGCCGCGGACAGCACGAACGCGGCAAGGAACTGGATCATGGCCGCAAGTGTAGTGAGGCCTTGCAGACCCGCCTCTCCAGCGGTAACGCTCCGGCCTTGGAAGATAATCCGCCCTCTCCCGTTCCCCACGCACCCCATGATCCTGGTCACCGGCGGCGCCGGCTTCATCGGCAGCAACTTCGTACTCGACTGGCTCGCATGCAGCGACGAGCCGGTGCTGAACCTCGACGCGCTGACCTACGCCGGCAACCTGCGCAACCTCGCCTCGCTGGACGGCAATCCGAAGCACCTGTTCGTGCACGGAGACATCGGCGACCGGACCGTGGTCGCCGAGTTGCTCGCCCGCCACCGCCCGCGCGCGGTGCTGAACTTCGCCGCCGAGAGCCACGTCGACCGCTCGATCTCCGGCCCCGAGGCCTTCCTGCGCACCAACGTGATGGGCACGCTGAACCTGCTCGAGTCGGTGCGCCAGCACTGGAGCGCCCTGCCCGAGGCCGAGCGCGCTGCGTTCCGCTTCCTTCAGGTCAGCACCGACGAGGTCTACGGCTCGCTCGCGCCCGACGCACCGGCCTTCACCGAACTGCACCGCTACGAGCCGAACAGCCCCTACGCGGCCAGCAAGGCCAGCGCCGACCACCTCGTGCGCGCCTGGCACCACACCTACCGGCTGCCGGTGCTGACGACCAACTGCTCCAACAATTACGGCCCGTTCCATTTCCCCGAGAAGCTGATCCCGCTGATGATCGTCAACGCGCTGGCCGGCAAGCCGCTGCCGGTCTACGGCGACGGCATGCAGGTGCGCGACTGGCTCTACGTCGGCGACCACTGCCGCGCCATCCGTACCGTGCTCGAGCGCGGCGTGCCTGGCGAGCACTACAACGTCGGCGGCTGGAACGAGCAGGCCAACATCGACATCGTCAGGCAGGTCTGCGCGCTGCTCGACGAGATGCAGCCCGACCCGGCCGGGCCGCGCTCGCGCCTGATCACCCACGTCACCGACCGCCCCGGCCACGACCGCCGCTACGCGATCGACGCCCGCCGCATCGAGCGTGAACTCGGCTGGCGCCCGCAGGAGACCTTCGCCAGCGGCCTGCGCCGCACGGTGCGCTGGTACCTCGACCATGCCGACTGGGTGCGCGACGTGCAGAGCGGCGCCTACCGTGAATGGGTGGCGCAGCAGTACGGCGCCCGCGCATGAGGATCGTGCTGTTCGGCAGCCGCGGGCAGCTGGGCTGGGAGCTGCAGCGCGCCCTGGCCCCACTGGGCCAGCTCACTGCGCTGAGCACCGACAGCCGCGACTGGCCGGCCGACTTCCGGCAACCGGAGTCGCTCGCGCAGACCGTGCGCGGGCTGCGGCCGGACGTGGTGGTCAATGCCGCGGCCTACACCGCCGTCGACCGCGCGGAGAGCGAGGCCGATCTGGCCTACACGATCAACGCCACCGCGCCCGGCGTGCTGGCCCGCGAGGCCGCCGCGCTCGGCGCCACCCTGCTGCACTACAGCACCGACTACGTGTTCGACGGCAGCGGTGATGCGCCGCGCGGCGAGGACGCGCCGGTCGCGCCGATCAATGCCTACGGCCGCAGCAAGCTGGCCGGCGAAGAGGCCGTGCGCGCGAGCGGCTGCCGCCACCTGATCCTGCGCACCAGCTGGGTCTTTGCAGCGCGGGGCGGCAACTTCGCCAAGACGATGCTGCGCCTGGCCGCCGAGCGTGACAGCCTGCGCGTGGTCGCTGACCAGATCGGCGCACCGACCGGTGCCGAGCTGCTCGCCGACGTCAGCGCCCATGCGCTGCGCACGCTCGAGCGCGAGCCGGGCCTGGCTGGCACCTACCATGTCGCGGCAGCGGGCGAGACGAGCTGGCATGCCTACGCCTGCCGCGTCATCGACGGCGCAGCGGCGCGCGGCTGGCCGCTGAAGCTCGCATCGCGCGACATCCAGGCGATCGCGACACGCGACTACCCGACCCCGGCGGCGCGGCCACTGAACTCGCGGCTGGACACCACGCGCTTTCGCCGCGCCTTCGGCCTGACCCTGCCGCCCTGGCAACAGGGTGTGGACCGCATGCTCGCCGAGTTGCTCGACGACTGACCCCTGGGAGGCATTCACGATGGCACGCAAGGGCATCATCCTCGCCGGCGGCTCCGGCACGCGGCTGCACCCGGCCACGCAGGTGGTCAGCAAGCAGCTGATGCCGGTGTACGACAAGCCGATGGTCTACTACCCGCTGTCGACGCTGATGCTCGCCGGCATCCGCGAAATCCTCGTCATCAGCACACCGCAGGACCTGCCGCGCTACGAGGCGCTGCTCGGCGACGGCGCGCGCTGGGGCCTGGACCTGCACTACTGCGTGCAGCCCAGCCCCGACGGCCTGGCGCAGGCCTTCCTGCTCGGCCGCGACTTCATCGCCGGCGAATGCAGCACGCTGGTGCTGGGCGACAACATCTTCTACGGCCACGACCTGCAGCCGCTGCTTCACAAGGCGGCGGCGCAGCGCAGCGGCGCCAGCGTGTTCGCCTATCACGTGCACGACCCGGAGCGCTACGGCGTGGTCGAGTTCGATGCTGCGCAGCGCGCCATCAGCATCGAGGAGAAGCCGAAGCAGCCGCGCAGCGCCTACGCCGTCACTGGCCTGTACTTCTACGACCAGCAGGTCTGCGACATCGCCGCCGACATCCGCCCGAGCGCCCGCGGCGAACTCGAGATCACCGACGTCAACGCGCGCTATCTCGCGCAAGGCCAGCTCAACGTCGAGATCATGGGCCGCGGCTACGCGTGGCTGGACACGGGCACGCACGACAGCCTGCTCGAGGCCGGCCAGTTCATCGCCACCATCGAGCGCCGCCAGGGGCTGAAGGTGGCCTGCCCGGAGGAGATCGCCTTCCGCTCCGGCTGGATCAGCGCCGCGCAGCTCGAGGCGCTGGCCGCGCCGCTGGCCAAGAGCAGCTACGGCCAGTACCTGTCGCGGCTGCTCAAGGACAAGGCGTTCTGATGAAGGTGACGCCCACCGATCTGCCCGAGGTGCTGCTGATCGAGCCGGCCGTGCACGGCGATGCACGCGGCTTCTTCATGGAGAGCTTCAACCAGCGCGCCTTCGATGCCGCGGTCGGCACACATGTCGAGTTCGTGCAGGACAACCATTCGCGTTCGGCGCGCGGCGTGCTGCGCGGGCTGCACTATCAATTGCCGCCGCACGCGCAGGGCAAGCTGGTGCGCGTGACCCGCGGCACGGTGTTCGACGTCGCCGTCGACATGCGGCGCAGCAGCCCGCGCTTCGGCCGCTGGGCCGGCGCCGAACTCAGCGGCGACAATCACCGGCAGCTGTGGATCCCGCCGGGCTTCGCGCACGGGTTTCTGGTGCTGAGCGATGCGGCGGACTTCTTGTACAAGACGACCGAGTACTACGCGCCTCACGCCGAGGGGGCGGTCCGCTGGGACGACCCCTCCGTAAACATCGACTGGCCGGACGCCGGGATACAGCCGTTGGTGTCGGCGAAGGATGCCGTAGCGCCTCTGATCGAGCATGCGACACGGTACGAGTAAACGGTAGCGGCACCTTGCGGCGAGTCGGATCCCTGGCGCTACCGGGGGGCAGGCTAAAGGAGAATACGCGGTTTACCCCCATGCACACACAGAACCTCCCTCCCACCCGCCCCAGGCGCGACGCGTTGAGGATTCAGCGAGCCGTGCTATTCGCCTTGGTCATCCGGGAACTGCGTGCCCGTGTACAGGGTCGCTGGCTGGGGCTGATGTGGATGCTCTTTGAGCCGCTCGCTCACGTGCTGCTCATACTGACAATCTTTGGCTTCCGGCAACATGCCGTCAGCCTAAACATCGAACTGCCAGTCTTCCTCGTCACTGGACTGTTGCCGTTCTTCATATTCCGCAATCTTGCGCGCCGGCTGTCCAACTCGATCACATCCAATCGCAATCTGTTCTCCTACAGGCAGGTGCTTCCCATCGATGCGCTCGTTGCGCGGGCGGCGGTGGAGATCGGGCTCTACAGTGCCGTGTATGTCGCCGCGCTTACGCTGCTAGGCTGGTTGGGCTATCACTGGGTTCCCCGAGCACCGCTTGAACTGATCGCCGTCAGTGTCGTACTCCTGTTGCTCGGCATAGGCCTCGGCTTGGTGTTCTCCGTACTTGTTCACCGGCGCCCCCGAGTGGGGACCGTAGTCAACCTGCTTTTCTACCCGCTGTATCTGCTTTCCGGAGTGATCTTCCCTGTGCATGGCTTGCCGCTTGCCGTGAGGGAATGGCTGCTCTGGAATCCAGTCCTACATTTGATTGAGTTGTCTCGCTTCTTTTTCATTCCACACTACGCAGTTTTACCCGGCACCAGTTTCGTCTACCCGGCAGCATTTGCATTGGTCGTCGCAGCTCTGGCGATGAGCATGTACCGTGTCTACAGATTCCAGTTTGTCACCGTTGGCTGACCGCCTGTTCATATGCTCGAACTGCAAAACATGACAAAGTGGTATCGCACGCCGCATGGACGGCGATACGTGTTCCGAGACTTGAACTTTTCGTTCCCCAGCGGCGCGAGCATTGGACTCATCGGGCGTAACGGGGCCGGGAAGTCGACTTTGCTGCGCATCATCGGCGGCATTGACACCCCTAACGCTGGCCGGGTTGTCACTGACGCTCGCATTTCGTGGCCGGTGGGATTGTCCGGAGGGTTCCAGACCTCGCTGACGGCGCGAGAGAATGCGCAGTTTGTCTGCCGAGTACACGGGGCAACCGGTGCGGCGATGCGCCGCATCATCGATTTTGTGGCCGACTTTGCCGAGATTGGAGACTATTTCGACCTCCCAATGTCGTCCTACTCGTCAGGGATGCGGTCTCGGGTCGCGTTCGGACTGAGCATGGCATTCGATTTCGATTACTACCTAATTGACGAGGTCCTCGCGGTTGGCGACCCTCAATTCAAGAGTAAGAGCCAAGCCGTGCTGCGCGAGCGTCTCAGTCGATCCAAGGTGATCATGGTCTCGCACAGTACGCCTGAGATCACGCGCTACTGCGATGTCGTCGTGCATGTCGAGGATGGACGCGCTGTACTCTACGAGGACGTCCGGAAGGGTATCGCCGCGTACATGAAGCCTCCAACACCTATAACGGTTAAGACCCCTGGCGCCCTGGAGGCGCCTCCCTCCGCAGTCGGCCAAGTCGCCCAGTCATGATGGATCTGAAGACCTTGACCCCACGGCGGTTGAAGCTTGCCCTGGTTGCTCTGCCAGTGGTGGTTGCAGCGATCTACTTCGCGCTAGTCGCGGCCGACCGCTACGTCAGCGAATCGACAGTGGCGCTGCAGCGGGCTGGCTCGGAGGCAGCCGCCGTACCAGGCGCCGCCATGCTTCTTGCGGGGCTAAACCCGCCGTCGCGCGAGGAGACGCTGTACCTCCGCCAGTATGTGCACTCGCTCGGTTTACTCCGAGCGCTCGATGCGAAGCTCGGCGTGCGGAAGCACTACTCCGCACAGCGGCTGGACCTAGCTACACGTCTCCGGGAGGACGCTTCGCAGGAGGACTTTCTCAGCTACTACAGGAGCCGAGTAGAAGTATCGATGGACGAGCTGTCGTCCACGCTGACCATTCGCGTTCAGGGATTCGATCCCGAGTTCGCACGCCGGCTGAACCAAGAGATCCTTTCGGCAAGCGAAAACTTCGTCAACGAGATGTCCCACAAGTTAGCGCGCGAGCAATTGACGTTTGCCGAGGGTGAACTTGCGCGCGCAAGCGAGCACCTGCAAGGCGCCAAGACCGAGGTACTTGCATTCCAGGGAAAGAACAAGCTGCTCGACCCGACCGTGCAGGCGCAAGCGAGTGGAACGGTCGTTGCGGAGATGCAGGCGTCGGTCACCCGTGCAGAGGCCGAGTTGCGAGGCCTGCTCACGTTCCTGAACGATGACTCTTATCAAGTCAAGGCGCTGCGCGCGCAGATCGCGGCGACCCAGGCGCAACTGGAAGTTGAACGCTCTCGAGCCACGGGGAGCGGCAAGAAGAGCGACCGACTGGGTGCGCTCGCCATCGAATTTGAAAGCTTGAAGATGAAGTCGGAGTTCGCGCTCGATGCCTATAAGCTCGCCCTCGCCGCAGTGGAGAATGCTCGAATAGATACGACTAGAAAGCTGAAGAGCTTGGTCGTGATCGAGCCCGCAACGCTGGCGGAGACCGCTGAGTATCCTCGCAGGCTCTACAACCTCGCAACCCTCCTCGTTGGCTGTCTGCTTCTCTACGGTGTCGTGCGCCTCGTGATCGCCACCATTCGTGAACACCAGGACTGATGCCATGAATCGCTTCCCTTGTCTCACGAGTCAACGTTGCCTTCAGCTCGGGGCGATCCTTGTGCTCGGGCTCGCGGCAACATGCGCCACAGCGCAGTCGAATGACCCGTTGAACACCAGCCCCCGCGGACTGACGGACCTACCAGCGCGACGCCCTCCACTGGTCGCTGCTCCTTCGACTTCCGGGCCTGCTCCAGTTGCACCAGTTCCCGCTGCCGCACCGCTGGCACTCCCGCCCGATCCGGCGACGGCCGCAAAGCCAATCGTCTTTGGATCACAGGCTTTCACAGGCAGGTTTGGAAGTGAGACCTTTGCTGGCTTCAATCCCGACTATCAGATCGCCGTGGGTGACCGCATTAGCGTGCGCATCTGGGGTGCATACACCTTCGAGGCGGTGCAGCCGGTAGACGTGAAAGGCAACATATTTGTGCCCAACGTGGGCCCGCTAAGGGTTCTGGGCGTCCGCAATGGTGATCTGAATGCTCAGTTGGAATCGCAGCTCAAGCGCACCTTCCGCAGCAACGTCGGGATATATGCCACGCTTGAAGCGGCGCAGCCGGTGAAGATATTCGTCACCGGATTCGTTCGGGCGCCTGGTCTCTACGGCGGACTATCTTCCGACTCGGTACTTCACTATCTCGACCGGGCCGGCGGAATCGACCCGGATCGCGGTAGCTATCTACAGGTGGATGTACTCCGCGCGGGCAATCTGCGCGCCCGCGTCAACCTATATGCCTTCTTGCTCGAGGGGCGGATTGATCAATTGCAGTTGCAGGATGGCGACACCCTTGTCGTTCAACCCCGCCGCCACGCCGTCCAGATCGGTGGTGAGGTGATGAACCCCTACATCTTCGAGTTGGATAGACCGAGCATTACGGGTGCCGAGTTGCTCAATTTGGCGCGCCCTCGCCCTAGTGCCACACACTTGAGTGTCGTCCGCATGCTTGGGAGCGAACGACGGAGCGAGTATTACGCACTGGCTGACGCCGCACAGATCTCCATCAGAGACGGCGATGAAGTACTTGTGACATCGGACAAGCACCCCGGCACCATTCTCGTCCGCATCGACGGCGCACACCTCGGCGAGCGCACGCTAGTGCTGCCATACGGTTCGCAACTGAAGGACGCGGTGACGCGCATCAAGCCTGCGCCACAGGCACGAATCGAAGCGCTGCAACTGTTCAGGAAATCCGTTGCTGAGCGGCAGAAGGAACTCATTGAGACATCATTGCGCAGTCTCGAAACATATGCCCTGACCGCTCGTTCGGCCACCAGCGAGGAGGCCGCGTTGCGCGGCAGGGAGGCGCAGCAGATCCTCGAGTTCATTGACCGTGCGCGCCAAGTGCAGCCGCGCGGCCAAGTAATTCTTGGCGACCAGATCGAGGCCGGGAACACGCTGCTTGCTGACGGCGACCTGATCCGAGTACCTGAGCAGAGCAACTTGGTACTCGTCAGCGGAGAGGTGCTGTTCCCGAACGCTCTCGTTTTCGATTCGACTGCCAACTCGAATACATATGTGATGCGAGCCGGAGGCTACACCCAAGGTGCGGATCGCGCAAAGCTCATCGTACTGAGGCAGGACGGCAGTGTTGCCGACGGCAACAACGTCCAAGTGCGACCTGGCGACGAGATCATGGCGCTGCCGAAGATTGAGACCAAGAGCATCGAAATCACTCGCGGCATTACGCAGATCATTTACCAGATTGCGGTGGCAGCAAAGGTGTTGTTCGACCTCTGAGTTGATTCATTCATACATTCAAAGCATGCAGGCCCGTTGGCCGGAGGAGCACTAATGCGGCAATTCAGCTTGACACTGCGCCTGGGACTCGGCTCCGTGGCGACATTGCTCGCCGTACCCGTCTTTTCGCAGATGGTCGTACGAGAGGACTTCGACTCCGGGGTGACGCAGCGATCGGCACCGAGTTGCCTGCGTGGCAACCTCGAGAAGAAGCAGTCTGCGCAGTTTGGCCCGTACGGCAGGGACGGCAGCGCAGGCGTTCGTATCCGCTACCAGGGTTTCGAACTCGGCAGCGAGCGCACCGTATTCTCCTGCCCCCTGCCCCGAAGGGGCTTGGAGTACACGCTTTCCTACGACGTGAGATTCGAGCCCGACTTCCAGTTTGTGAAGGGCGGGAAGCTGCACGGTCTTGGGCCTCAAAAGATCATGTCTGGTGGTGATGGCACGGCACCCGACGGCTGGAGCGCCAGAGTCGCCTTCCGGCCCGACGGTGGAGTGGAGACCTACGTCTACCACCAAGACCAAAAGGGCGCATTCGGACAGATCGACCGGGCGAAGGAGTTCAGGTTCGAGAAGGGCGTTATGTACCGAGTGTCGCTGTACGTGAAGTTGAACGCGGGGCCAACGGCAAAGGACGGTGTCGTGAGGCTCTATGTCGACAACAAGTTGCTCGTCGAGCGGACTGACTTGCGCTATCGCGCTGTCGGCGGAGAAGCCGCTTTGATCTCCCGCGTAATTTTCAGCACCTTCCACGGCGGAGGATCGCCGGAATGGGCACCCAAGGACGGTCAGGGTAACTACACCGCTGTGTATGCAGACTTCGACAACATTGAGGTATCTGAAGGCTCGGCTGTTTCGGCCCGCTGAAAGGTCTTCTCGCGCCCCCTTCTTCAATCGACGTCTCAGAGGAAATCAGCAACCATGGCATCAGCGAAAGGAAGTGTTGAAGACTTCCTGGACGACATCGAGCCCTTCTTTTACGGCCGCCGCCTCACGTTCGTGGACGTCGGGGCATATAGGGGAGAAGTGTTCAAGAAGCTCAAGAGTTCGCGCCTCAAGGTTCGAGAGGCGCATCTGGTAGAGCCAAACCCTGAGTCGGTCACCCGCCTGAGAAGTGAGTTGAGCGGGCTTCTCACCGAGCGTAACGTGCACATTCACGCGGTCGCGATGGGCGCCACCAGTGGCCGGGTTCGACTGCGTGGCGCGCAAGACATGACCAAGGTGGTCGCTGCCGCAGCCGATGCGGTTGAGGATCCCGATGCGCAGGGCAATCTGTTCGAAGTCCAGTGCGTGACGCTTGACGAACTCAGTCAGCGTCTGACCGAGCCCCACATCTCTTTGCTGAAGATCGACGTCGAAGGATTTGAGACCGAGGTACTCAAAGGAGCGCCTCGCCTGCTCGAGAACCAATCCATTGACATGCTGTACATCGAGGCCGGCATGAACCCGGGTGGCACCCAGCAGGCCTATTTCAGGGACATCGACGACATCCTTCTGCGGTACGGCTACAGGATGTTCCGGATCTACGAGCAGACCACAGAGTGGATCGTGGATTCCCCACTGCTGCGACGGGTCAACATCGCCTACATGAGCAGCCGGTTTGCCCAGAACAATCCCTACCGCCTGACGCAGGAACTGTTCCAGGCACGTCGCCAGCTCGAGGAGGCCGGCCACCAGGCAAAGGAACTCAAGGAAGCCAGCGCGACGTTAGAGCGTCGTATCGCCGGCATCGAAGCACAAAACAGGCAGGCACAACTCGATGCAACTGCGCAGCAGCGCGCGTTGAGCCAACGCTGTGAAGAACTGCGCATCCAGTTGCTGGAAGCGCAGAGCCGACGCCATGAGATCGACGTCGCGGAGTACGAAGCGCTCAAGCGCCACACGGACGCACTCGAAGCAGAACTTCGCGCACGGGACGAGCGACTGGCAACTTCCGACAGTCAGATTCGCGAACTCGAACAGCACGTTCAGAGTACGACAAAGCTCCTCGGAGACGCGCGCGTTGCCGAAAACGCTCTGATCGCCAAGCTGGGAGAGGCGAACCAGAGCGAACTCGCTCTGCGCACCAAGCTTGATCAGGCCGAACGCGCCTGTCAGGTTTGCGAAGAGATGAGCCGGGACCTGCTTCAGGGGTTCGACGAACTTCGCCTAAGCGAGCGCCGCGCCCAGGCAGACGCTCGAATGGCTCACCTGCGCGAGGAACGCACTCGCCGACGACTGGCAAATCGACTCGGCACGGTGATTCTGGAGAACGCGCGTAGGCCGTGGGCATGGTGGAAGATGCCAGCGGCCCTGATACGCATGTACTCAGAATACCGCCGAGACAAGGCGCAGGGACTGCTCGCGCCGCCAGTTCCGCCTTCCGACCAGTTGCAGCTTCGCAAGGGCCGGCTCGCCTCCGTGCCCAAGTCGCATTGGCAGACAGTCGCCCTGCCCGAATCGAGTGTACCTAGTGAGCTTTGGCTCACCCCTCTGTGCGTTAGCGCGCGCGGCACAACGACGATTGAGTTCAGCTCGGAATCGCCGGCGACATGTGCTCAGTTCATTCGTTCTGGTAGTGTCGACCCAGCAACTGCATCACGCGACCCCACTTCGACCGTTGCGCTGACCCTGGTGCCCGGCCGAAGTGTCATGCTGTTGTCCACTTTCGCCTCCGCTGGATCGATCCAGTTCCGCAAGATTCGCGGGCTTGCCTGCGTGCTGAAGTTCGACATGCGAGCGGGTCGCGTCGAACAGATGGCCGCGGAAGCCGCGTCTTCGTCTGCGGAGCGCCCAATGCCCGAGGAGCAACCTCTTTCTCGGAGCGCTGCCGGTTTGCGTGCGCCAGAGCCTATGGTGCCAGGCACCGTCGCGGTCGACGAGCCCAAGCGAATGAAGAGCGCGATCCTCTGGCAGGCGTTCCAGATGGTCACAGAAGGGCAGGTAGATCGTGGCATTGCGTTTGCCGAACGGCACGCTCGGGACTTCGTTCGTCCAGCCATCAGCCTACTGAAGGCCAATCGCGAGATCGGCAACGACGCGCAGTGGCTAAGGCACGTCAATGACTACTTGAGGCAGTTCGACATCGAGCCCATTACGCTTGAACCCTCTGGCGGCACACTGTTCTCGCGCCTGTCCACGCGGCCGATTCACCGGATCGAGAACGGTCCACTAATCAGCGTAATCATGCCAGCGTTCGAGGCCGAGCGAACTCTCTGGAGCGCTGCCCGCTCGATCCTCAACCAATCCTGGAGTTCTCTCGAACTCATCATCGTTGACGACTGTAGTAGCGACCACACTTGGGAGATTATTGAGAAGCTCAAGCGAAGCGACCCGCGTGTCAAGGCACTGCGCAATCGTGCCAACGTCGGTCCCTATGTATCGAAGAACCTGGCACTTTCCATTGCCACCGGCGAGTTCATTACAGGTCATGACGCCGACGATTGGGCGCACCCCCAGCGGCTGGCCTTGCAGGTCCAGGAAATGCTCAAGTCCGGGGGCAAAATCAAGGCCTCAATGACCAGAATGGTCCGACTGAACGATTCCGGCTACTTCGGACACTTCGCCAAGGAGGGCAAGACTTCCGACGATGGCGCGCTTCGCGACGCAGCGATCTCCTGCATGTTCGAGGCGACGTATATGCGCAGGCATCTCGGCTACTGGGACTCGGTGCGCTTCGGTGCAGACAGCGAGTTGATTTCACGGGCAGAGTACGTTCTCGGCAATGGTTTCGCCAAGTTTCGTCAACTTGCCATGCTCTGCCTTGATGTCGAAGGTAGCCTGACGAACGATCCAGTACATGGTGTGTCCAAGCTACATGGAATCTCACCGACGCGGCGCTTTTACCGAGAACAATGGACCGAGTGGCACCAGACCATCGATCTTGAGAGTGCGTACCTTCCATTCCCTCACCAACCCCGGCGCTTCGTGGTACCCGAAGCTGCGGCAGTGAGCGACGGTTCGTTGACTTCCGTGCTGCAGGACCTCGCAGCCGAGCGCATCGGGAGTCTTGACCCGACTCCGCAGTTCCGGACCGCGACCCTGAGCCAGTAGTCAGCCCCCACCGTGTCCGTCAACGGCCGCGATGAGCCCCCGGCCAACTCTTAGGACATCCCTTGCGAGTTGGCCGCACCAGACCCGCCACCTGCACTAGCCCGCCAAACACCATGAAGCACTTCATCATCACCCGGAACCTGTACAAGGATGAGTACCCGAACAAGCAGGAACGGCTGGAACTGATCCGGCGCATCACGATTCCCTCCCTGAGGCGCCAGACGAACAAGGACTTCGTCTGGATCCTGACCGGTGCAGAAGGGCTGGCATCGGCCGACTTCGAGGGTATCCAGCATGTGGTCGACCCCAAGTTCGAGAAGTACATCATCAGCGTCACCGAGGCCGGCGAGAAGATCATCACGACTCGCCTGGACAACGATGACTACCTCCTGCCCACGTTCGTCGACGACGTCCAGCGCGTAGCAGCGGACCTGGAAGAAGGCTTGATCGATGCCGGTGGCTACCGCGTAGACATGCGCTACAAGGCCGTCTACCAAGACACCTTCTATCGCAGTGTGCCATCGCCTTTCCTCAGCGTCGTGGAGATCAAAAAGTGCAAGCGATGCCGTGTTCGGACAGCGTACTACGACGACCACACGCTGATGCACCATCACTTCCCGCTGACACGCACTAAACGCAGCGGCTGGGTCCAGGTCATCCATGGACTCAACAAGATCATGAGCCGCCCGGAGGAGGACGTGCGCAAGCGGGGCAAACTGCTGGAGACGTCCTATGACGACTTCTTGCGCGAGATGTGCCTCGATCTGCCGCACCAATTGCTGGCGGGAGCGCCGCCACAGCCTGACACCCGTCCTTCCGGCTTGCCTGGTGCCACGCGCTCCCTCGCCGATCTGGCGCTAGAGTTCGGCACCGACAAGCTGACGCACGGCTACCTGACGACCTACGAGAAGTACTTGGCTCCGCGTCGTCAGGACGCGCTGACCATCGTGGAGATCGGGCTGAAAAAGCGGGCCAAGGGCGTGTCTGGCTGCGAGTCTCTGCGCATGTGGCGCGAATACTTTCCGAATGCCCGGGTGATCGGTTTGGACATCATTGATGTGTCGACGCTGCCCGTTGTCGAGCGCACCGAGGTGTACCAATGCGATGGCACCGATCCAAGGATGCTTGCGAGCGTTTTCGAGCGCCACGGCATTCAGCCGGACATCCTGATTGATGACGGCGCTCACACGCCGCGCAGCCACCAAGTCGCACTGGGGGTCATCTTCCCTCGCATGCGCTCGCGGGGGATCTACTTCATTGAGGACCTGCAGGTGTGTATCAACCCCAACATCTTCGCGAGATGGGATGTCACACCCGAAAACAACACGATCACGTATCTGCAGAAACTCCAGGAAACGAAGGAATCGAAGAGCACCTTCCTCGATGACACCGCCAACCGTTACCTGGCGGACCACGTTGGCCAGATTGCCTTCGAGAATAGGTTCTACATGGCTGTGCTGACCAAGAAGTAGGAGCAGAAGCGTGCGGCGCACAGTGCCGGAGGCCCGACGAAGCAACATCGCACCTTCCAAGCTCGCGCGAGTATGGCAAGCGCTTCGGCAAGCACTTCGTACGACCCACGGCTCGTCGCGCGAGAGGAGCATCGCGCAGCGCATTGCATGCCACCGCGACTCAGGTGCTGACTACGTGGCGCAGTGCCTGGACCTCGGCTTGCGGCGTCGGGCTGACGCCGCCTACGCGGCACTTCCGCCCGATCGGCGCACTCCCTTGCTTGACATCAGGCTGGCCCTGGCGAAGTCTGACTTCGACGCAGTCGACGCGCTGCTTGAATGCGTCGCAGCACCTGCCTCAGGGGTACCGCCCTGCAACGAGAGTCAGCTATCGCGGATCGTCGACCTGACCGCACCTGTGTCGCCGCGTGGCTCGCTGAGGGTCATCCAGAATCGATTGCCGATGCACCCCGCCAGAGCCGCTTTGGCACTGGCGTTGGGGGAAGTCGACGAGTTCGAACGATCTATGCAGATCGGAGCACAGCGCCTCGGCCCCGACCGATTGCTGTTGCGGGCCAACACCGTAGCGCCCGGAGACAGGCTCACGCTTCTCAATCGATTCTTCAATGAGTGCGGTCTGCGAGAGGTCGGTCTCCTAGACGACCACGCACCACTCTCAGTGACAAACTTGCGCCAGCTCGAGCTTCCGCCTTCCGCCACCGCCGCCACACCTCGGCTCTCGGTCGTACTGACCGCATTCAATGCCGAGGCCTATGTGGCTGCGGCCATGAGATCGGTGCTCGATCAGGAGATGCGTGAACTCGAGCTGATCGCAGTGGACGACTGCAGCAGTGACGGCACATGGACCGCAATGCAGGTACTCGCGGCAAGCGACGAACGTGTCACCGCTGTTCGGCTCGCAAGGAACTTGGGGACCTATGCTGCGAAGAATGTTGGTCTAGAGCTGGCTAGCGGTGAGTTCGTAGCCTTTCAGGACGCGGACGATTGGTCGCATCCCGATCGGTTCTCCAGGTGTTTGGCCCTGCTCGACCAGAATCCCCGCTGTGTCGCGGTGTCGTGCAGCTACATCCGGCTTACCGACACGGGTCAGTTCCACTCGACCAAGCTGTGGCCCATGACCCGCTGGACCCCGAACTCGATGATGTTCCGGAGACTTGATGTGCTCAACCGCGTCGGGTTTCTGGACGAGAACCGATTCGGCGCGGACAGCGAATTCGTTTCCAGGGTGCGCGCACAGTTTGGCTCCGCCGCGCTGCTCAAGCTCCAGCTCCCCCTAATCGTCGCGGCACACCGGAGCGGATCGCTCACCACCTCTCAGGAAACCGGTATCGACGCGCGAGGCCAATCGGAGACCAGGGCGCTCTACGAGGAGTCCTGGACTGAAGAACTCGTTGGCAAGCTGCTGCGGGGCGAACCACTGCTGCGGCAGCCTGAAGCAACCTTGAACGACGCCGCTGCGGTTTTCGAACGACGCCCCAGCGGAGCGGGATTGCGCTCTCAAAGCCGCCAGACGCGATAGCCCGCGCCACGCAGGGCGGCCGCGTCGAACGACGACTTGACGTCGGTGAACACACCGCCGGGAACGAGCTTGGAGGCAAGATCGTCCAGCGACAGCGTCAGGTAGTCCCGGTGGGAAACCGCCGCGACGATGGCATCGGCCCGCGGCAGCGCCTGCCATGGCACGAGATCGACTCCGTACTCGGCCCTGGCTTCGTCGGGGGATGCGTGCGGGTCCGCGACATGCACTGTGGCGCCGTAGCTGCGCAGTTCCTGGATGATGTCCACTACCTTGCTGTTGCGCAGGTCGCTGCAGTCTTCCTTGAATGTCAGGCCAAGTACGTTGACGGTCGCCCCTTTGACCGAACTGCCTCCGGCGATCAGGTGCTTGACGGTCTGCTCGGCGACATAGCTGCCCATACCGTCGTTGATGCGCCGCCCGGCCAGGATCACCTGCGGGTGGTAGCCGAGAGTCTCGGCCTTGTGCGTAAGGTAGTAAGGATCGACACCGATACAGTGCCCACCGACGAGGCCTGGCTTGAACTTCAAGAAGTTCCACTTGGTCCCGGCGGCCGCAAGCACCTCGGCAGTGTCGATGCCGATCCGATGGAAGATGATGGCCAGTTCGTTCATGAGCGCGATGTTCAGATCGCGCTGCGTGTTCTCGATCACCTTGGCCGCTTCGGCCGCCTTGATCGAACTCGCGCGGTGGACACCCGGCTCGACGATCCGCTCGTACAGTTCGGCCACCTTGGCGAGCGTCTGCGGCGTATCGCCGGAGACGATCTTCACGATCTTCGTCAGGGTGTGCTCGCGGTCGCCGGGATTGATACGCTCGGGGCTGTAGCCGACCCAGAAGTCGGTCTTCCAAGTCATGCCTGACTCGCGTTCGAGGACGGGAATGCAAACCTCTTCCGTGGCGCCGGGGTACACGGTGGATTCGTAGACGACGATCGCACCGCGCCTCATGTGGCGCCCGACCGACGTACTGGCACCGACCAGCGGGCCGAAGTCAGGGATGTGCGCCTCGTCCACCGGCGTCGGAACCGCGACGATGATGATGTCAGCCTCGGCCAGACGCGCCGGATCCGCGGTGTACTCGGCGTAGGGGGAGGCGGCCATCTGCTCGTCGGTCAGTTCGCGGGACGGGTCCCTGCCCGCCCGGCACTCTGCGACCTTGTGGGTGGCGATGTCGAACCCGACGGTGCGCAACTGCTTGCCGAACTCGATCACCAGCGGCAGACCGACATATCCCAAACCGACCACGGCGACAACAGTCAATTCGATTCCTTCGATTCGATCCAAACGGCAGATTCTATCCAGCGCGGCTCCAGGCTCCTGCGCTGCCCGTCGCAGCCCCTGCGTGCCCGGTTCTGGTAAAACCGCGCCCGGCTAGGCAGGTGAATGCCCGCCGAACCGAGTACCCGATGAACAAGCTCCAACCAACGCCGGCCGACCCCGGGGCCGGCGCCTACGTGGTGCGCCACGCCGGCGTCATGCTGGTCCGCAACCTGCCGCGGCTGCTCGGTGCCCCGCTGCTCTACCGGCCGCGAGGAAGCCCCCCACGAGACGCCCGCGGGCTGCTCGGCTGGGGACTGAAGGGCAAACATCGGGACACGGCTGCGCTGGCACGCGAACTCGGCCTGCCTTACCTCGCGGTGGAGGACGGCTTCCTGCGCTCGGTCGCGCTCGGCGACACCGACGAGCCCTTGTCCCTGGTCTTCGACGACCTCGGCGTGTACTACGACGCCCGCTCGCCCTCGCGGCTCGAGCAGTTCATCGCTGCCGTCCACACGGACGAGCAGCGCGCGCGCGCCCGACGGATCGCGCAGGCATGGTGCGCGCAGCGGGTCTCCAAGTACAACCACGGCCGCGAGGCCTGGACGCACGACGACCGGCCGTTCGTGCTCGCCGTGGATCAGACCTTCGGCGATATGTCGATCGAGCTCGGCCTGGCGTCGCCGGCGAGCTTTGCGCGAATGCTGGAGGCAGCGCTCGACGAACACCCCGGCCTGTCGGTGGTGCTCAAGGTTCATCCGGACGTGCTGGCCGGGCGCAAGCGGGCGCACTTTGCCGAACTCCCGCCGGGGGCTGCGGCGCGCGTCAGGCTCCTGGCCGAGAACGTTCACCCGCCCGCCTTGCTAGAGGCCGCGCAGGCGGTCTACGTCGTCACGTCGCAGATGGGATTCGAGGCACTCATGTGGGGCAAGCCGGTACGCAGCTTCGGCATGCCCTTCTACGCCGGTTGGGGGCTCACGCGCGACGAACTGCCGAGGCCTGACAGGCGTCAAGCCGCCCTCCCGGTCGTGCTCGACGACCTCGTCCATGCGGCATTGGCCGAGTACCCCCGCTACATCGATCCGGAGACGCTGCAGCGCTGCGAGCCCGAGCGGGTGATCGAGTGGATGGGGCTGCAGCGCCGGATGCGCTGCCGCTTTCCCGCCAAAGTGCAGGCAATCGCCTTCTCCGACTGGAAGCAGCCCATCGCGCGCGCGTTCTTCGGCGGCAGCCAGCTTGCCTTCGTCGAAAAGCCGGCGCCGCTGGCAACGGGCGATGGCCGTGCCGTCTGGGGTCGGGCCGCGGACGACGATCCCTCCAGGCGGGGCACGGCGTCGCCGCTGCTGCAGGTCGAGGACGGCTTTCTCCGATCCGTCGGGCTCGGGGCGCACTGGGTGCGCCCGCTGTCATGGGTCATCGATCGCCGTGGCATGTACTACGACGCGACTTCGCCCTCCGACCTAGAGGAGATGCTCGAGACGGCATGCTTCGACGCGCCGACACTGGCGCGGGCCCGCGCCCTGCGCGAGTCCATCGTGGCTTCCGGTGTCACCAAGTACAACGTCGGCGCTGGCGGCTGGAACAGGCCGGCCGGCCGGCGTCTGGTCGTGCTGGTTCCCGGGCAGGTCGAAGGTGACGCCTCCATCCGCTGGGGCTCGCCAGCACTGCAGCGCAATCTCGATCTTCTTCGCGCGGTCCGGCTGCTCCGCCCCGAGGCATGGATCGTCTACAAGCCCCATCCGGACGTGCTCGCCCGCAAACGTCCCGGCGGGAACGACATCGCCGCTGCGCGCGAGTGGTGTGACCAGATCGTCACCGACGTGCCCATCACGGCACTGTTCCCGCAGGTCGACGAGTTGCACACGCTCACGTCACTTGCGGGCTTCGAGGCCCTGCTGCGCGGCCGCGCCGTCGTCTGTCACGGTAGCCCGTTCTATGCGGGCTGGGGGCTGACAACCGATCTGCTCGCACACGTACGTCGCACCCGTCAACTGACAATCGACGAACTGGTTGCCGGCGCGCTGATCAAGTACCCGACCTATGTCAGTCGGACCACGGGCACCTTCACGACGCCGGAGCGAGCGCTCTACGAGCTGTCGCACTGGCGCGAGACGGAGCCGCCGCGGGAACCGTGGTCGTCTCGCGCCCTGCGCCGCCTCAAGCGATGGCGTGCCCGGCTCCGGCGGCCCTGAGCGGTGCCTCGGCCGCGCGGGGCACCAGCGACAGCCGCGCCGCGCGGAAGTGCTTCATCACGATGCCCGCGGTGGCCTCGATGTCCTGCGCCGTGTAGGCCCAGGCATCGCCGGGCGCCTGGTAGCAGCGCAGCACCGTGGCGCGCAGCGCCTCGCCCGCCGCGGCGTCGCCGCGCGCCGCCGCGACCTCGCGCAGGCGCTCGCCGAAGCTGGCCGGCGTGGCGCTGACCAGCGGGCGGGCGTCGGAATAGAAGCTCGGCGCGAAGCAGATCACCCGCTCGCCGCGCACCAGTGCCTCGAAGCCGACGGTGGAGTTGATGCAGACCACGATCGGGTCGGCGCGGTGGAAGCGCGCCAGGTTGCCGCCGATCAGGTGCGCGCCTGCCGGCATGCGGTAGTGCGTCGCATCCATCGGGTGGCGCTTGAACAGCACCGGCGTTCCGGGCAGCACACGTTGCACCTCGGCCGACAGGAAATCGATGAACTGCTGGTTGCTCTCGAAGGGCGAGTGCAGCACGAGCTGCGAATCGGTGGCCAGTTGCAGCGGCACGACGACCAGCGGCATGCCGGAGCCTCGGGGCACCGGCACGTTCTCGCCGTCGTCCAGGTGGTGCTCGGTGCGCCACTGCGCCCAGGCCAGCCGCAGGTAGGGGCCGACGGAATAGCGCTTGTGCTGGATGCGGCCGCGGTCGCGGTCGATCAGGCAGGCCAGCGCGTTGTGCACGATGAAGCGTGCGAATCGCGTGCGCAGCCAGGGCTCGGCGTCGCGGCGCGCCAGCGGGTCGTCGGCGGCGACGCCGACCAATCCCGGCAGCGCTTCCGCCCGCTGCAGGCTGAAGCGCGAGTTCAGGCCCAGCGTGCTCAGGCTCGAGGTGCTGTAGCGGAACGCGCCGCGCTCGAAGTACAACACCACCACGCCGAGTTCGGCCGCCGCCAGCCGCGCCGCCACCGAGAACGGCCGCGCGTCGGAGAACACCAGGCACAGCTCGATGCCCTCCTCGGTGAAGCGCTGGCGGAACCAGTCGACCGCGCGCGCGAACACCGACATCGAGCGCGCATCCTTCATCGGCGCCCAGGTGGCGTGGTCGAACTCGTGCGGCAGTTCGCGCAGGTGTTCGGACAGCCCCGGCTTCCAGACGATGGCCCGGTCTTCGCCGGTGTACAGGCGGTAGGCGGGCGAGGACAGCAGCGCGACGACGTCGCCGCCGGTGCGCCGGGCGAGCGTGGCAGCCAGCGCACTGAAGTGCCCGCTGTAGGCCGGGTCGAGATACGCGATCTTCATCGAGCCGGCGATTGTGACACCTTGTCACCAGGCGCCGAGCCGGCGGCCTCCCGGTACTCGGGGATGGTGGCGGCGAGGCGACACTGCACCTCGGCGTCGCTGGCCAGGGGTGCCGCAGCCGCCCAGTCGAGCAGGCCCAGCACCTGCTCGGTGCCGCCGGCCAGCCGCGCCAGGTGGATGCTCGGCACCGTGGTCGGCAGCGTGGCGTCGGCGTCGGCGAGCAGTTCCTCGTAGAGCTTCTCGCCGGGGCGCAGGCCGGTGAAGGCGATGGCGATCTCGTCCGGCCCGTGGCCGGCCAGGCGGATCATCTCGCGCGCCAGGTCGACGATGCGCACCGGCTCGCCCATGTCGAGCACCAGCACCTGCCCGCTCTGCCCGATCGCCGCGGCCTGCAGCACCAGGCGCGCCGCTTCGCTGAGGGTCATGAAGTAGCGAATGATGTCGGGGTGGGTGACGGTCACCGGCCCGCCGCGCCCGATCTGCTCCTTGAACTTCGGGATCACGCTGCCGCTGGAGCCGAGCACGTTGCCGAAGCGCACGGCGATGAAGCGGGTGCCCGGGTAGCGGCCGGCCAGCGTGACGATCGCCATCTCGGCAGCACGTTTGGTGGCACCCATCACGTTGGTCGGGTTGACCGCCTTGTCGGTGCTGATCAGCACGAAGCGCTTCGCACCGCACTCGGCCGCGGCGCGCGCCGCCAGCCAGGTGCCCAGCGTGTTGTTGCGCAGCGCCGCCCAGGCGTTGTCGCGCTCCATCAGCGGCACGTGCTTGTAGGCGGCAGCGTGGAACACCACCTCGGGCCGCCACCGCATGAAGGTGGCGCGCAGATGCGCCTCGTCGCGCACGTCGCCGATCAGGCGCACGAGTTCGAGTGCGGGGAACGACTCGCCGAGCTCCTGCTCGATGCGGTAGAGGTTGTATTCACCGAGTTCGTAGAGCACCAGCCGCGCCGGCTGGTAGCGGGCGATCTGCCGGCACAGCTCGCTGCCGATGCTGCCGCCGGCGCCGGTGACCAGCACCGTGCGGCCAGCCAGCACTTCGCCGATGCCGGCTTCGTCGAGCTGCACCGGCGCGCGGCCGAGCAGGTCTTCCGGCTCCATGTCGCGCAGCTGCTGGCGCATGCCCTCCTGCAACTCGCGCGCGCTCGGCACGGTCATCACCGGCAGCCGCGTCGGCAGCACCAGGTCGACGGCGCGGCGGCGCTGTGCCGGGCTGGCGCCAGGCATCGCGATGACCAGGTGGGTGATGCCGAGCCGCCCGGCCTGTTCGGCCACCGCCGACAGCGGCCCCAGCACCGGTACACCGGAGATGCGCGCCCCCTGCTTGCCCGGGTCGTCGTCGAGCAGGCCGACGACCAGCCAGCCGTCGTGCTGGATGCCGGCGATCAGCCGCCGCGCCGCGCTGCCGGCGCCGAGCACGAGGGCGCGGCGGATCTCGCCGCCGTCGCCGACGATGCGGCTGCGCAGGTGCTCGTAGAGCATGCGGTAGCCGATGCGCACCAGCGTCAGCCCCATCAGGCTGATGAAGGGGTGCAGGGCCAGCACCGCACGCGGCACCTTCGTCAGGCCCAGGCCCATCACCGCCGCCGCGCCGAGCACGCCGGCCACCACGCAGGCGAACAGCAGGCGCTGGATGTCGCCGAAGCCGGAAAAGCGCCAGATGCAGCGCGGAATGCCGAAGGCGACGAAGACGATCAGGTACAGGCCCACCAGCGCCAGCAGCACCCAGCCGTCGTAGTCGGGCCGCGCCGTGGTCCAGCGCTCGAAACCGAGGCGGAACAGGTAGGTGGCGTTCCAGGCCAGCGCGATGACCACCGCGTCGACGAGCAGCGCGAACCATTGCCGGTGCGGGCGCATGCGCGCCAGCAGCCGTTCGAGGGCGATCCAGAAGGCCTTCACGCCGCGCCCCTGCCGCCGAACAGACCACCGAAGAGCGCGCCCAGCGTGCGCAGGATCAACCGAATGTCGGTGGCCAGCGAGGCCTGGTCGACATAGGCCGCCGCCAGCTTCAGCTTGGCCGGCATGATGACCTCGACGTACTCGCGCTCGGGGTCGGCCGCACGGACCAGCAACTCGCTCTCCTGGCGGTATTCGATCGAGGCGATGTCGGTGATGCCCGGCCGCACCGACAGCACCTTGTCGCGCAGCGCCGGCGGGTACATCGCCACGTAGCGCGGCACCTCGGGCCGCGGGCCGACCAGGCTCATCGTGCCGTCGAGCACATCGAGCAGTTGCGCCAGCTCGTCGAGCTTGGCTCGGCGCAGGAGCGCGCCGACACGGGTGATGCGCGCATCCGCGCCGACGGTGATCTGCGCACCGGCGGCGCCGTGGCGCATGGTGCGGAACTTGTGGATGCGGAATGGGCAGCCGCCGCGGCCGACACGCTCCTGCCGGTAGAACACCGGCCCCGGCGAGTCGAGCTTGATGGCCAGTGCGATCAGCAGGAACAGTGGCGAGAGCAGCAGCAGGCCGAGGCCGGCGACGACGAGGTCGAACATCCGCTTGGCCATCGGCGACAGATCAGCGAAAGGTCAGATGACCTTGGCGCGCATCAGGTCGTTGGAGTTCAGGGCGCCGACCAGCAGGCCGTCGCCGTCGACCACCAGCACGCTGGTGATGCGGTGCTTCTCCATCAGGTCGGCAGCCTCGACGGCCAGCGCGTCGGCGCGCACAGTGCGCGGCGAGGGATGCATCACGTCGCCAGCGCGCAGGTCGCGCAGGTCGCGGCCCACCTCGATCAGGCGGCGCAGGTCACCGTCGGTGAAGATGCCCTGCACACGGCCCTGTGCGTCGGCCACCGCGGTGGCGCCCAGGCCCTTGCGCGTCATCTCGCGCATGGTGTCGACCAGGCCAGTGTCGACAGTGACCCGCGGCACCGCATCGCCGCTGCGCATCACGTCGTGCACATGGGTCAGCAGGCGGCGGCCGAGCGAGCCGCCGGGGTGCGAACGGGCGAAGTCTTCCTCGCGGAAGCCGCGCGCGTCGAGCAGCGCCACGGCCAGCGCGTCGCCGAGCGCCATCTGTGCGGTGGTGCTGGCGGTGGGCGCGAGGTTCAGCGGGCAGGCTTCCTGGTCGACCGCGCTGGACAGCACGATGTCGGCGTGGCGGGCCAGCGTGCTCTCGGGCTTGCCGGTCATCGCGATGGTCGTCACCGACAGGCGCTTGATCGCCGGCAGGATGGCAGCGAGCTCGTCGCTCTCGCCGGAATTGGAGATCGCCAGCACCACGTCGCCCGGCGTGACCATGCCGAGGTCGCCGTGGCTGGCCTCGGCCGGATGAACGAACATCGCCGGCGTGCCGGTGGAGGCCAGCGTGGCGGCGATCTTGCGGCCGACATGACCGCTCTTGCCCATGCCCATCACCACCACGCGGCCGCTGCAGGCCAGCATGGCGGCCACGGCAGCGACGAAGCTGTCGCCCTGGCGCTGCTTGAGCCCGATCAGCGCGGCTGCTTCGATGTCGAAGGTCTGGCGCGCGAGTTCGAGAATGCGCTCGGGGTCGAGACGGTCGGACATGCGTGCTGCAGGAAGGGAAAGAACCCGGGATTCTAGGCGCCGAGGATGCGCCGGGCGGCCGCCGCCACCCGGGCCACGTCGGCCTCGGTCATGCGCGAGTACATCGGCAGGCTCACCAGGCGTTCGTAGGCATGCTGGCTGTGCGGGAAGTCAGCCGCCTTCAGGGCGTAGCGGTCGCGCCAGTAGGGCTGCAGGTGCAGCGGGATGTAATGCACGCTGCAGCCGATGCCGGCGGCGAACAGCTGCTCGATGAAGGCGTCGCGCGTGACCGCTGCCGCATCGGCCAGGCGCACCGCATAGAGGTGCCAGGAGTGCAGTTCGCCGGCCGCCGGTTGCGGCGGCGTGATCAGCGGCAGGCCGGCCAGCGCCTCGCCGTAGGTCGCTGCGATGGCCTGGCGCCTGGCCTGGAACTCTCGCGCCCGCTTCAACTGGTGGATGCCCAGCGCCGAGGCGATGTCGGTCAGGTTGTACTTGAAGCCCGGCGCGACGATCTCGTAGTACCAGCTCGGCACGGTCGCGGTGAAGCGGTCGAAGGCGTCGCGGCTGATGCCGTGCAGGCGCATCACCTGGATGCGTTTGGCGAGTGCCTCGTCGCGCGTCACCACCATGCCGCCTTCGCCGGTGGTGATGGTCTTGTTGGCGTAGAAGCTGAAGACGGTGGCGTCGGTGTCCAGCGTGCCGATCAGGTGGCCGTCGCAGGTGGTCGGCAGCGCGTGGGCCGCGTCCTCGACGATCTTCAGGCCGTGCCGGCGCGCCAGCGGCACGAGCCGCGCCATGTCGGCCGCCAGGCCGGCGTAGTGAACCGGGATGACGGCCCGGGTGCGCGGCGTGATGGCGCGCTCGACGGCATCCACATCGATGCACAGCGTGGCCGGGTCGATGTCGACCATCACCACGTCGGCGCCGAGGTAGCGCACCACCTCGGCGGTGGCGGTGAAGGTGTGGGTGGTGGTGATGACCTCGTCGCCGGGGCCGATGCCCAGCGCTTCCAGCGCGAGGTGCAGCCCGGCCGTCGCCGAATTGACGGCCATGGCATGCAGGCCGGGTTCGCCGAGCCAGGCGGCGAAGTCCTGCTCGAAGCGGCGCGTCTTCGGTCCGGTGGTGACCCAGCCGGAGCGCAGCGTATCGACCACCTCGGCGATCTCGGCCTCGCCGATGTCGGGCAGCGCGAAGGGCAGGAAGGGCTGGTCACTCATGGCTGCGGTTTGGCGATCCAGGCCAGCACATGCGTGCGCAGCACCGGAAGGGTGTTGAAGACAGTGTAGAGGGCGGGGTGCACCCGCACGACGCGACGCGCGATCGGCGGCGCCAGCGTGACCCGCTGCGCATCGATGCGCCCCTGCGGGAAAAGCTGCTGCACCCGCGCCAGCGGCATGCCGCGCACGTCGCGGTTGGCCGGGTTGTCGACGGTGAAGTCGTACCAGAGCACCGCGCCGCCGGGGCGCAGCCAGCGCCACATCGTGTCGGC